>CAXTGN010000341.1:794-5894 GCA_964243455.1 uncultured Acidobacteriaceae bacterium | reverse complement strand
GCGCTAGGCTGATGTCCGCGATACCCGGCCCATGGTCCACGAAGCGCAGTCTCAGGCCGGTGCGTACTCCTGTCGTGATCACCGCAAGCTCCGCCTCACCACCGCCGCCATGCTCCAGCGTATTACGGCCGAGTTCACTGGCGGCGGTTACGATTTTTGTCTGGTCCACGAGACTGAAACACAGCTCAAGGCTCAGAGCCCGTACCCGCTGCCGCACGATCACAACATCATTGGCCGTCCGGATCGGAACAATCTCAGTCCTCTGGGGAGTCCCGTCGCCAATCATCGAGGTCCTCCGCATCGTCAACAGTTTCACGCAGGTGTTGCATGCCGGACTCCACATTCAGGGCTGTCTTGATGCCTGGCAGTGACATCCCCAGTTCAACCAACGTGATCGCCACGGCTGGCTGCATACCTACCACCACGGTGGTAGCGTCCAGAATGCGAGCCATGGAAGCGATGTTGGCCAGCGTTCGTCCGATGAACGAGTCAACGATCTCAAGTGAGGAAATGTCGATCAGCACGCCACGAGCACCGACTTCGGCGATACGGTCGGTCAGGTCCTTTTGAAGCGTCATTGCCAGTTCGTCGTGCATGTCCACCTGGATGGTGACAAGCAGGTACGTGCCGATGCGCAGTATGGGGATTCGTTCCATTTAGTACGCCTTGGTTCCGGCTAGTGCTGGTTGACGCTCGACACGCACGACCTTCCGGCCGCTTTGTTCCAAGGCCAGGCGGAAGGCATCCGCCAACTTGGCTTTGGTAACAATATCTTCCAAGTTGATGCCGAGGTGCACGATCGTCTGCGCGATCTGAGGCCGTATGCCGCTCAGGATGCACTCGGCGCCCATCAGGCGGGCAGCGGTGATCGTCTTCAGCAAATGCTGCGCGACCAGCGTGTCCACTGTGGCGACGCCTGTGATGTCGATGATGGCGTAGCGGGAATTCGTCTGCACGATGGCGTGCAACAAGGACTCCATCACGACCTGCGTCCGCGCACTGTCCAGCGTACCGATTAACGGAAGGGCGACAATGCCGTCCCATAGCATCACCACGGGTGTGGACAATTCAAGCATGTCCTCCTGCTGCCGTGCGATGACACGGTCCCGGCCCTGAATATAGCTGTCCGTGGTGTGCAGCGCGAGTTTATCCACGAAGCCGTCCACAGCCTCCACATTGGCGAACAGGGCATCAGCATCCTTCAGGCCCGCACTCCGGAGTTCCTGAAACAGGACCGGCTTCAGGGAGAGCACAAACAATGCGGTTTCGGAAGGCGTAAAGCCCAGCGTTGCTCTTGAAACGGACAGGGTTGACAGAAGGTCCTTCAGCGATCGCCACGCCGGTGAACCGAACTCCTCAAGGTTTGTTTCAGGGGCGACCTTCAGCATGGCGGTAAGCACCTCTGAGGCCTGCGACTCAAGGTCCCGGGCACTTAGGAGATCACGTCGTTGCAGTGTTGCTCGCAGCTGTTCGATCCAGCCTGAGAGAATTCTGTCGTACTGATTCTGCAGTGAAGCGAGTAGCAAGTTCATCCAATCTCCGCCTTCGGCACATTTGGGCCAGACCGCAAAATGGTAGCAGACTGACTCAACTGATCGGAACGGAAGGGTGCTAAATGGATGAGCGGTATACCAGGCAGTTGGTGCGCCTTGAGTGGGATATACATCGTGTAGGTTGCGTGCTAAATCACAGGGTTTCTTCTTGATGTAAGGCCATGTCGGCTGGGCCGCTGATGCTTGCTGCGGATCACAATGCGGATGGATTCTGATCGAGTGCCCACTCTCTCAGGCCGCTATTGCCGCTGAGTGTAATCTTTCTGTCCCGGATCAGAGGTTGCTACCCATACAGCTTAAGAAGTGTGTTGCGGGTCGCTTCGTAACAGGCACAAGCGACAGCTTCTAGCCCTTCTCGATCAAGGATCCGGATCTTGCCTCTGTTGTGGCCGATGAGAGCCTGTCGCTCGAAGTGACGGGCCAGTACGTTGATGGTCGTACGACCGGTGCCAAGAATGTGAGCCAGGAACTGCTGGGTAAGAAGGAACTCTTCGCGGCAGAACGATCCTGAACCGTCAAGAGCCAGCGCGCGAAGCGTGGCCCGGCGTCATGCATTCGATTGCAAGCCGCCGTTTGCCCCAGGTGAGCCATCTGATGCTGAACATTTTGGAGGATGCCTTTCCGTACGCCATCAGAGTTTACAAAGAGCTTTTCCAAGTCGCGCAGTGGAATGCGGTAGGCTGATCCGGCGATCTGGATGAGGCACTGTGACACCGACGAGGATTTGCCAAGCAGATGAAAGCTTCCCGTTACACCCTCGAAGCCCACAAGGCCAATCTCAACAAGTTCTCCATCAGCGAGTTCCACCACTTCTGAAGCCAGGGCGCTGAGCATAAAGTAAGCGTGTTGTGGTCGAGTGCCGGCATCGGACACCAGCTCTCTGGCTTCAAGATCGACCTGAGTAGAGCGGTTCAGGACCTCCTTCCGGTCCTTCATGGTCAAAGAATCCAGTAGGCGTTCCGACGCCTCTTTGGAAAAGCGCCAAAGGCTTGGACAGAGGCGGTAACCTTTGCAAACCCACGCTGATCGATGAGCATTGAGCTACATTAGTACCGGTAAACGCTTTGTTCGCCAGTCAGCGAGCCGGGGCTGCTCCCAAACCGGGTTGGGAGCCCAACTCGACCATATGCGAAATATGAATTACCGAGCCCCAAGTCAGGACGTGAGGCGGAGCCAGCGTCAGCTTCGCCTCCGCCTCCGGCTAGTCCTATTCGGCCTGCATAACCGCTAATTCGTTCCCACTTGGGTCTGTGAAGTGAAAACGCCGACCGCCAGGAAAAGCGAATATGGCTAACGTGATCTTGCCCCCGGATTCTTGCACTAGCACTTCCATTGAGGCTATGTCACTTGTTTCTATAATCACCAGAGGAGCGTTTGTGCGGTGTTCATCCCCTGCGTTAAAGCCGCCCTCCACGCCGGATTCTGAAAAGGCCGTGTAATCCGTTCCCCAGTCCTGAAAGGACCAACCAAACAAAACACCGTAGAAATCTTTCATCTCTGCAGTGCTTGTTGCAGGTAACTCCACGTAAGCCACTTTGCTTTTAGGCATAGCTCTCCTGAGTGACGCCAACGCGCCGCTCTCGCAGGGGAGCCTCCGTCCGGCCAGCGGCGAGAAGAGCGCAAGTCGGGTAGAGGCTGCAGATTTTGCAGCCTCACGAGGAACACTGACAGTGTAATCGCAGGGTATCAAAAGGTTTAAACATCCTGTCTTCTGGGCAAATCTGATGTTTTCACGCCGGGGGCAGTCTTGATGCTCCTGGTACAGCGAAGGCGTTCTTTGGTCATTAATCCTAAGAGTGGAGAGTTATGGGGCCCTTTCCCTTGTCAAAGCAGAAGACGATAGCAAAGCGTTTGTGCCGTGACGAAGAGACCGTCGTTGAAGTTGTGGGCCATGATCGGTGCGGCTAAGCTGCGCGTTCGGTAGTACGCGCTACTCGCGTACAGGCTGAGACAGAACACGATGACCTGCTGGTCGATCGCAACTTGAGGGTGCCGCCAGTCGGGAACGTGTGTAAGACAGAACAGAACCGTGGTCAGAAGCCCGGCATGAGGTACTTGAATAGACCACACTCGCCATGCCCCTGGGAAGCTTTGCTCCAGAAACGTCTGAATCAGCCCCCGGAACAACACTTCTTCAGAGATCCCGAAAAAGATCCATTCGAACATCAGCCATCCGATGGTGTTTCCCGTCGTCGTGGGTTTGATTAGCCCCGGGCCCGCGTCGTGGGTCATCGCCGTTGGAATTACCACCAAGGCCAGAACGACGATAGTGCTGACAAGGCAAAATCTCCAGAGAAGCCGCCAGGAGACATCCCTATTGCGGAGATTGAAGCCCCACTGAGAGAATTTGCCGCGACTCAGGACGGCAATGCAAAGCAGTGCAAACACCATCTGCCAGAGGTGGTGTTCATAGTGGCGGATCCACAGGTAGTGATTGGACAGATCCGGGAACAGGACTCGGGCCACATTTGCACGTCTCGCGATCCACTGACTGAGTTGATAGAAGGTCGTCGCAACGAGGATTGCGCACGCTTTTCTCAGCCATCGAGGATAGAAGACGTCGCGCATGGGAATAGTCTCCATTCTCATTCATCCGAGAGGGCGATCCACCCAAGCACTCTGAACTCGCTTGGAGCACGTATAAACGAAGCAACGGAACTTCAAAGGTGGAATCATGCGAAATGTCAGGATGGGTATGCTGTTGGGCACAATAGTTCTAGGATCGGTCTTTGCCAAGTCGCAAGAACAAAAAGCTCTGTCAGCAATTCCTGCCGATGGCTTTTCCTTTACGGGGGCATGGGACTGCAAGGGCACCTTCCGGAGCGGTAAGCCGCATCGAGCCACGATGACGGCAAGCATAATTCTGGCAGGGAAGTGGCTCGAAATAACCGAAGAGGATCTTGAGCCGGCGACGGGCTACATCGCAAAGTACCTGATCGGCTTCGACGCGCAGCGAGGGCAACTTACCGAGTTCGATGCGAACAACCTGGGTGCCGCCGTTTACACGAGCCTTCAAGGTTGGCAGGAGAGCGTGCTCACTCTGAGTTCCCCCGTTACCTCAGACACAAAGGCTCCCTACGCCGCAGATCGCTTTCTCTATACGATCCTGAGCAAGAACACTTTTGGGGTCGATTGGCAAGTGAGCAGGACAGCTAACCTCAACTGGGTGACAGCCGATCATCTCGTTTGTTCGCGAAACTAGAAGCCAGATGCACTCGCAAGCATCTTCATTCGGGACTGGAACATACCAGAACCGCATGCAGAAACGGAAAGGTATCGGTAAACGCGTCTGTGGGAAGTTTGACCCGATCTGGACCGAACGCGCCAAGGCATCCCCGGATGAGTCAACACTGTGCGACTTGTGATTACTGTGGAAGGAGGCACCGGCGACCCAAGGGGCATCGCCGGTGTCTCGCAACTACTCAACTTGCATGACGGCTAGTTCGTTTCCGCTAGGGTCGGTGAAGTGAAAGCGGCTACCACCTGGAAACTTGAAGGTCGGCAGGGTGATGGTTCCACCAGTCTGCTGTACCCGTTTCTCCATCGC
>CAXTGN010000341.1:0-778 GCA_964243455.1 uncultured Acidobacteriaceae bacterium | reverse complement strand
TGTTGTCAGTTTCGATGATTACAAGGGGCGCTTTGGTACGGTGTTCATCTCCGGCGTGGAAACCGCCATCCACTCCAGACTCCGAGAATGCAGTGTAATCAGCACCCCAGTCCTGAAAAGACCATCCGAACAGAGAGCCGTAAAAACCCTTCATCTCATCTGTGCTGGTTGTAGGAAGTTCAATATACGCAATCTTCTTCGTGGACATGGCTCTCCTGAGTAGCGCAAGCGCGCAGCTCTCGCGGTGAGCCCCCATCCGGTCTGCGGCGAGAAGAACGCATGCGGGTAGAGACTGCTGGATGCAGCCTCGCGAGGAACAAGACGAGTCTACCGAAGCCTTCGCTTGTAGCCAACGAGATTAGTAACGATAAACGCGCATCACCAGCCAGTGGGCCGCCCTATTCCAGACGGTGCTGGCGTGGCAACGTTCCGACTATGGAACATAGGAGGAGTCAAGCGGTCCACTAGGGTGTCTTGGCCAGCATCAGCTCTTGAGGTCAGTCCCGAAGTCGTAGAAAACGCGAATCAGGTTCCCCTCAGTATCGGAGACGGTAAATTCGCGGAGCCTCCACGGCTTGTCTTCGGGCTCTGAAATAATGTTCACTCGTTCCTTCTTCCAGTCGCTGAAGAGCTCATCGACTTCGCCCTTGCTCTGGAGATTGATCCAGAAAAGCATAGGCGCCACGTTCCCGTTGAGCTCTCTAAACAAGCGATTGGTAAGAAACAGTCTGCAACTTCCCCTCGAGACGCCCGCAATTCCGCCTTGGTCGTCTTTCCA
>CAXTGN010000340.1:2863-5897 GCA_964243455.1 uncultured Acidobacteriaceae bacterium | reverse complement strand
CGCTTGGCGACTGGGTGCATGCGCAGGGACTGAAGTTTGGGATTCACATCATTCGCGGCATTCCGAAGGTGAGTGTGGAACGCAACCTGCCCGTGGAGGGCTCGAGCTTTCATGCTGTGGATGTTGCGGACCAGAGCGATGCGTGTCCATGGGATCCGACAAGCTGGGGCGTAAAGGACAACGCGGCGGGGCAGGCATGGTATGACTCGTTGCTGCGGCAATATGCGAGCTGGGGTGTGGATTACCTGAAGGTGGACTGCATTGCCGACCACCCCTACAAGGTGAGCGAGATTCGGCAGATTCACCGCGCTATTGAGAACTCGGGACGTGCGATGGTGCTGAGTTTGTCGCCGGGACCGACACAGCTGTCGCACGCGGAGGAGGTTGGTTCACTGGCGAACATGTGGCGGATCTCCGACGATGTGTGGGACCGATGGCAGAAGGCGCCGGAGCAGACGATCGAGTTTCCCCAGAGCGTGAGAGCTCAGTTCGCGCGGTTGGCTGCGTGGGAGCCGTATGCCAAGTCGAATAGGTGGCCGGATGCCGATATGCTGCCGATCGGGGAGCTGAAGCCCTCGCCCGGCGACGGAAAGCCGCGTTCCTCGCGCCTGACGCCCGAGGAACAGCGTACGCAGGTGACGCTGTGGGCCATTGCACGTAGCCCGTTGATCCTGGGAGCGAATCTGATGATGCTCGACCAGCCGACGCTGGCGCTGCTCACGAACGTCGATCTGATCCGCGTGAATCAGACCGCGACGCACAGTGCCCAGGTAATGCAGGGCGATCTGACCGTGTGGCGTGCCGATCTGCCGGGCGGCGAGAAGGCTGTGGGGCTGTTCAATCTTGGGGATACGGAGATGAACCTGACGAAGCAGCTGGGGGACTTTGGCAGAGACCTGGGTGGGCGGGATTGGGATGTACGTAACGTGTGGGGCGGGGGCGTGGCCGTGGCAGGGCATGAGTTTGTGGAGCGGGTTCCGCCGCATGGATGTGTGTTGCTGATGTTGAAGTGAGGAGTGAGAAGCGGATCCTCCGCTGCGCTGCGGGATGACAAGGGTAGAAAGGGAGCTGGTTGCCTTGTCTTGGTCTTCGCCGTACCATCGCCCTAAGCTATGGCTTCAGAGTTCAATCCGCGTCGGTCGATCGGTGGCAAGAATGAAGTGGGCGGCGAAGCCGAGCGGCTGGTGTCCGCGGTGGTGCTTGAGGGTGATGCACAGTTTGAGTTGAAGCTGCGTCCTCATCGGTTGAACGAGTTTATTGGGCAATCCAAGGTGAAGGAGCAGCTGGCGATTGCGCTGGAGGCCGCGAAGTCCCGTGGCGAGGCGCTGGATCATGTGCTGCTGTTTGGCCCGCCGGGACTGGGCAAAACGACGCTAGCGACCATCATTGCCAATGAGCTTGAAGTGGGCTACCAGCAGACCTCCGCGCCTGCGCTGCAGGTGCAAGGGGATGTCGCGGCTATCCTCACCAACGTGAAGAACAGACAGGTGCTGTTCATTGATGAGATCCATCGCCTGCAGCCGATCATGGAAGAGAAGCTGTATACGGCGCTGGAGGATTACAAGCTCGACATCATGATTGGGACGGGGCCTTCGGCGCGGATTCATGGTGTGAAGCTGGACCCGTTTACGCTGGTGGGGGCGACGACGCGTCCGGGGTTGTTGAGTTCGCCGCTGCGTTCGCGGTTCGGCATCCTGCTGCGGCTGGAGTTCTATAACGAAGATGAATTGCGCTTTATTGTCGAACGATCTGCCGAGGTTCTGGGTGTGCAAATCGATCACGATGGGGCGGCGGAGATCGCCATGCGTTCGCGTGGCACACCGCGGATTGCGAACCGGCTGCTGCGGCGGGTACGCGATTATGCGCAGGTACGGGCGGAAGGCACGATTGATCGTGGCGTGGCAATGAGGGCGCTGGACCTGCTGGAGATCGATGCGCACGGCTTCGATGAACTGGATCGACGACTGCTGCGGACCATCATCGAAAAGTACGATGGTGGACCTGTGGGCCTGAACACGCTAGCAGCGGCGCTGGCCGAAGAAGAGGATGCGCTCGAGGCAGTGTATGAGCCGTTTCTGATTCAGATTGGCTTCATTGACCGCACACCGCGGGGCCGCGTTGCTACGAAGCTGGCATACCAGCACCTTGGTATCGAGCCGCCACGGCGCGCCGCGACGCCTGGGACGCCTAGCCTGTTCGGCTGAGCGAGAATAGCTGAACATGTGCTTTTCTGCCACGGCGAACTTCGTAGGGAGTGGCGTGCTGGGTGCGATCGGTGTCGCGACGCTCCGTGAAGTTCGTCATCGGCGAGAGATCCTTTTGCTTCGGTGCCGCTCTTGTTCGCCGTGCATCAGTTTACCGAGGGCTTTGTGTGGCTGGGGCTGGATGGGCGATTGTCGCCGGCCGTGGCGCATGATGCGGGTGCCGCTTTCATGCTGTATGCGCAGGGCTTGCTCCCATTCGTGATGCCGCTGGGCGTTCTGCTGTTTGAGCCTACTGTGCGGCGACGCAGGGCGATGCTGCCTTTTGCGCTTCTCGGAGGAGCGCTGGCGCTTCACATTTTGTGGGCGTTGACGGCCTTCCCCACGGCGATCTATATGCACGACAACAGCATCGTGTACCTAAACTCAGCAACGAACTATACGGCGGTGGCCATCCTGTATGTAGTGGTCACGTGTGGGGCACTGCTGTTTTCCAAAGAACGTCCGATGCTGATCTTCGGAATCGTCAATGTCGCCATGCTGCTCATCACGATGGCGCTGAAGCGGTACGCATTTACCTCGGTGTGGTGTGCCTATGCGGCAATTGCCAGCACGCTGCTTTGGGCAGGCTTCCCGCACAGCCGGCCTAAGCGGCCCTTTCATTACGCGGTGACGAGTTGATGGCTTGCCTGCGCTTCACGGGTTCTGCGGGGCACCCTGTTGAGGGTGTTTCACAGGGCGATCCCAGCAGTATCACTCAGGTGGTGGGCAATGCGAAGGACCTCGGGATTTGCCTTTGGCAGCAATGCCGCCCGGGGCAAATACAGAGGTTC
>CAXTGN010000340.1:1281-2853 GCA_964243455.1 uncultured Acidobacteriaceae bacterium | reverse complement strand
AGTGTGGGGTGTTCTTCAATCCAGGTGACGACTGGACCCAAGTGACGGCTTGAGCGGGGTCTAGTAAGGCCGGCCGTAGGGGTTGGGGTTGCCACCGTAGATATGACGAACGGCGATGTCGTAGCCACGACGGAAGCCCTGGCGATAGTCGTTGCGGTCAGGGCGCGCGATGAACTTGGGATTGCGGAACTCGTCGCGGTTGTTCACGTTCGGCGGCCGGTGGTTCTCGTAATCCCTGCGTGCACCCTGCACACCATCCTGGAAGCCGCGGCGCATGGCATCGCGGAACTCCCTCGGGGCCTGATCCCAGCCGCCCTGACCGTAGCCTGGGGGTGGCGGCGGTGGGCCGGGTTGCCCGTAGTACTGCGCCGAAGCCATCGCGGCGCTTGCGGCCATGCCCAATGTCAGTGCGGAAACCAACCAACGTGTGGATTTCATACAAAGCCTTTCTTCTGCCAACTCCTGGAACTTTGAGGTGCGCCGGCAAGCACCCGTTGCTTGTTGAAACACGATCCCCGGTGGCAAGTTGCATTCTTCACGCGCGTCGGTGCGTGAAGGTATCTACGCAGCACACGGCTGAGGACACCACCTGCTGCGGCGAGCTTTGCCTCTGCTGCGTCCCGCGTCAGACCAAGCCGCTGCATGACGACGGCTACCTTGACGCTCATTCCGCTGTCGCGAAGGAGTTGTGCGACGGTGCTCCGGTCGCATTCGGTAGCCTCGGCGACGATGCGTTCCGCACGGTCGACCAGCTTGGCGTTGGTGGGTCTGAGGTTCACCATAAAGTGGCCGAAGGTGGCGCCTGTGCGGACCATCACGCCGGTGGAAAGCATGTTGAGCACGAGCTTGGTGGCTGTGCCGGCCTTCATGCGGGTGGAGCCTGTGAGCACCTCGGGCCCTGTTGCGGGTGTGATTGCCAGATCAGCAGCTTGCGACAGGAGGGAACCGGGGACACAGCTTAGACCGACGGTGAAGGAGCCCAGAGTGCGGGCGTAGTCGATGGCGCCGAGGACGTAGGGTGTGCGTCCGCTCGCGGCGATGCCTACCAGGGTGTCGAGGCGTCCCTGCGTGGCGAAACCGGCGTCTTGCAGGTCACGCGCACCCTCTTCGCGGGAGTCCTCGGAGTGCTCGCTGGAGAGCCTCAGGGCGCGGTCCCCGCCTGCGATGATTCCCTGCATGAGTTCGGCGTCGACCGAGAACGTTGGTGGACACTCGCTGGCATCGAGCACACCGAGGCGGCCACTGGTGCCCGCGCCGATGTAGAAGAGGCGGCCGCCCTGCAGGAAGCGTTGCGCGATCGTGTCTACGGCGGTTGCGATTTGCGGCAGCTGTTCCCGCACGGCCAGGGCGATGGTGGCGTCTTCCTCGTTGATCACGCGCAGCATTTCCAGCGTAGGCAGCTGGTCCATGTGCGCTGTGGCCGGATTGCTCGTTTCGGTGAGCAGCGTTCCGAGTTGTTCAGAGTCTATGGGCCGCTGGTGGTTCGTCATGCGAATTCATCATAGCGAGTCTGCGCTCCTTAGGCGTTCAGGAGCGGTTGGCTGGAGAGTGGATGGTTCAGCGACTTGTCCA
>CAXTGN010000340.1:0-1271 GCA_964243455.1 uncultured Acidobacteriaceae bacterium | reverse complement strand
CAGACTGGCGCGGTGCCAGGCGACGACGAGCCCGATGGCGGCCGGCACCAGACCAAGCGCGAGACCCCACCACATGCCCTGCGCGCCTCCGTGGAGATGCAGGGCGAAGAACATCCCCAGAGGCATGGCTATGCCCCAGAAGCAGACCAGCTGCACGAGGAGAGGTGCGAACGTACGTCCAGCGCCCCGCATCGCGCCCGTGGCCGTGCTCTGGATGCCATCGAAGAACTGAAAGGCGGCGGCGATCAGCAGCAACTGCACTGCAGGACGGATGATGGCTCCATCTGCGGTGAAGAGCCGGCTGATCCTGGCTGGAACGAGGACGAACGCGGCTGCGGCGAGCAGCATGAAGCCGGCTCCGGCGAGGATGCCGCACCAGCCGGCGGCTGCGATGGCGACGCGATCTTCCTTGCCGGCGCGTACGCGACCGATCGCGTGCCCCACACGGACGCTTGCCGCGCCGGAGATGGCAAGCGGCACCATGAACGTTGTGCTGGCGCACTGCAGAGCGATCTCGTGCGCTGCAAGGGGCACTGCGCCAAAGGTCGCAATAACGGCGGTGGCGAGAGAGAAGATGGCGACCTCCACAAAGATCTGTGCGCCCACGGGAGCTCCCAGCCGAACGATGCGCCATAGGTGCGTCAGTCCCAGGCGGTGTTGGGTTTTGCCGAGCAGGTAGCCGTGCTGACGGTTCGCTCGAAACAGGGCTACCGCGAGGAACAGCATCAGGTAGAAGCGCGCGGCACTGGTAGACCATGCAGAGCCCAGAACGCCGAAAGCCTGGATCGCGATTGTGTGCGAACGGAAGAGCCAACGGTGGCCGTAGATCAACAGCCAGTCACCCGCGGCATTGATCACGTTTGCGGAGACCAGTGCCGCCATGATGAGTTTGCCCTGCTGCTCCGCCTGCAGGTATCTGCGAAGGGCGAAGTAAAGCAGAAGCGGGAGCACGCCATAGTTGAGTCCCCGCATGGCAGGGATGGCGGCCTGAAGAACCGCGCGATCCACCGGTAGATGGAGCAGCAGGTTGGGGGTAGCAGCAACCCCTACGAAAAGCAGGGTGGCCAGCGCAACGGCCATCACGAGACCGTGCAGGAACCAGTGATTGGCGGCGTGTCGATCGCCCGCGCCCAGGGCTTGCGAGATCAGCGTATCCAGGGACAGCAGCACGCCACCGATTCCAAACGCGAGCGTGTTGAAGAGCACCTGTGCCAATTCACTGGCCGCCAGAGCCAGCGCTGAATTCTGTGCACGGCCCAGCATGGCCGTGT
>CAXTGN010000339.1:0-5897 GCA_964243455.1 uncultured Acidobacteriaceae bacterium | reverse complement strand
ACACCAGATAGGCGAGGGGTTTGGGGCGCAGCGGTTCCGGAGGCGGTCGAAGGCTGCTGAGGGTGAGGTTGCGGCTGAGCAGGAAAGCGGGTTCCCCGTTCGGGGAATGACAAATAGAAAAGCGAAGGCGAAAGCAGAAGCTACCCCGGTTGCGGATGCTGCGGAGGCTCAGAGCGGGGTGAAGGTGCCGGTGCGGCGGGGGCGGCAGTCGAGCATGCCGTTGGTGACGGTGTCGCAGTCACCGGACAAAGAGGCGGCTATGGCTGGGTTGGAGCGGTGGAAGGTTCTAAATCCCGCTGCGGCGGCGTTGTTGGCGGTGGATGATGTGCTGGTGGATCGTATGCGGGGAACGGCGTACGTGTGGTATCGGGTGCGGGTGAACCTGCGGCATGTGCCGGAGGCGGAGCGGCCGTTGCAAGGCGTGCCGGATCCGGATGACGATCCTACGCGGGCGTGACGCGAGGGGTAGTAGGGATTGCCTCCGGTTTGGCTCCCTTGCGAGGCGAATGAAACGACGGAAGTGGGAGCGTCATCGTAAGCAGGGCAAAAAATCTTGATATTTGCTGTGGGCGGCTGTGGCGCTTTGTGCAGAATACTGAGGTCCTTCGCTGCGCTCAGGATGACGGCCTTCTGAGAGCTGTTACCTTGTGGGACCTCTACTGATCGGGCTTTCAAGGGTGGCTGTGCCAGTGGTAGGTGCACAGCAGGTCGCCGCGTTCTCCGATAAGAAGCAGGGCGGCGTGGCCGGCTTCGAGGGTGCCCTTGAACGCTTTGCCGCTGCGGATATCTGTGAACGCCACGGGTTGAGTTTGGGTTTCTGAGGTAAGGACGTAGAGGGTGGCGTGCGGCAGCCTGGTCGGCGCGATGAGGATGCCGAGCTGGGTGGTTGGTGTCGTGTAGGTGGGCTGGATGCCGGCGATTTCGATGGCGCGGGCGTAGGCTGCGGCGGTGGTGCTCTCGTTGCTGTTTAGCTCGAGCGGGAGGGTGGAGAACAGGATCTTGCCCCCACCCATGGGAAGCTCCATCCAGGTTTTGCCGTCGGCAAGTCCCGTTCCGTCGAGCATCGTTGTCTTTAGGCCTTCATACAGCAGCGGGAGTTTGCCGGAGGGCAGGTCGAGGGTTTCTTCTCGGAGCAGGTGCGTGTCCCCGGCTGCGGGCAGGCCGAGGTCTTGGAGGCGATCGGTGGAGTGAAGGTGCTCATCGCGGTCAAACGGGCCGGAGATGAGCAGGACGGCGCCGGCGCGGACACGGGCCTTGATGTCCGACCAGGCCTTCCCGTCCAGACCGTACGCCGAGGGCAGGATGATGAGTTTGGGTGTGCCCAGGGTGTCGGTCTGGTACTCGCCTACGGCGTAGGCTTCCACACGATTGCGTCCGTAGAGCACACGGATGGCGGTCTGCTGGGCGGAGAGTGCCTGGGTGGTGTAGACGGAGAGCTGCAGGGATTGCGGGAGAACGACGGCGATCTCCGGCAGAGTGAGGCCGGTGGCTTGCGGGGCGGCAGCTCTTGCAAAGTTGCCGAGATCGAGCATCATGCCTTCCCACGTTTTGGCGGAGCCATCGCTGCGCTGCATACCGAAGTCGAACTCGCGGTCCCAGTCCCATTGCATGGCCCCGGAGCTGCCGGCAGCGAAGCCGAGGGCCCACTTGCGTTCTTCTAGGGCTGTGCCGGTGAGTTCGTCGTAGCGCCAGGTGCCATCGGGATTCCAGGCGGGCTGGTAGCCGGTCTCACCGGTGATGTTGGGCATGCCGGGACGCTTGGCGGCGATCGAATCCCAAAGGAGCGCGTCGTCAGACCAGTACGTGTGGTTGGTGGTGAAGCTGACGCCCGCGGTGGCATAGAACTGGTTTAGGACGCGAGTGGTGACACCACCCTCATCCTGGCCGACGTTAATCAGCTGCGTGCTGCCGGTGCGGTGGATGGTGTCGACCATGTTGCGCACCCAGCCGGAGAACATGTCCTGCGCGAAGAGGTTATAGTCGAGGGCGCGAACTTCTAGCTGATTGCCGTAGCGGTCATAGCTGAGGTCGGCGGAGCGAGGCAGCGGGATCGCATTGAAGGAATCGAGTTCTTCCGGGGTCACACGCCATGTGTCCGCAAGCGTGGCAACTGAGGTATAGCGGGTGGCGAGCCACTTATGCCAAGCGCCGAGTTCGGCTGGATCGCCGTTGGGGCTGTTGCCGTGGAAGATGTTGCCGGGGTTCGAGAACGAAGGCTCATTGATGAGGTCGTAGGACAGCCAGGGGAGATCCCGGAAGCGACGAACAACGGAGGTGACGTAGGCGCGTTCCTGTTGCAGTGTGTTCGCGTCGAGGTAGGGATTGGGCGGGGGTGGCTCGGCGCCTGTACCGCTTGGGCGCCGGTGTTGCGGCTGGCCATGCGGGGTGAAGGCGAAAAAGGTAAAGTTGACGGCGATACCGTGGCGGTGCGCCGCGGCGAGGAAAGCCTCGAGGTTGCGAAGGAAGCGCTCGTTAGCCCCACCCGTGAGGGTTTCAACGAACTTGCTGGTATCAGGCATCCAGACGCCGGTGCGTACGAAGGTGACGCCGTGACGCTGCATGTCGGCGAAGTCTCGCTCCCAGGTGGCGCCGTTGCGCGGGTCGGAGAAGTCCCACCCGTTGGCATCGGTGCTGAAGTAGTTGACACCGACGGGAAGGAACGGCTTGCCGCCAAGGGTGAGGAAGTCCCCATGAACGCCGAGGGCGGGGCCGGTTGCGAGGGCGCTGAGGTCTTCGACGACGAAGCCGTTTTCAGCGAACTCCTGAGCGGTGGAGGCTTGTGGGGTGTCGGGGGTCCAGGTGGCACGGACGGTGTAGACGCCGCCTTTGAACGGCTGCCGAAAGCTAACAGGGACGGAAGTGTTGGTGCCTCCCAGCGGGACCGTGACAGAGCTCAGGGCGTGCTGCCCATCGAGCACCTCGACGTGCGCTTTGCCCCCGTGTGCGGGCGTGCTGGCCTGCGCCAGGTGAAGCATGATGGCAGGGGTTTCCCCTGGGCGCAGAGTGTTGTATTGCAGCTCGACGGAGAAGCTTGTCGCTCCGGCCTTCGCGTATTGCGCCGCGGCGCGCAGCAGGGACTGACCGTCGGCGGAATCCCAATAGCCAGGCGTGGGCGTGAAAGGCAGCGCCACGATGCGGGAGCCGTTCATGCGCTCGCCGCCGAGATGGTCGGACCAGATGAATGGCGAGGCGAGATGGGTGCCGTCGGCGGCGTCGAGATAGCCGAGGCCGTTCAGCCGGCCTTCCTCGACGAAGACGGTGCTTGCCTTTATGGAGAGTTCGGGAAGAAAGGTATAGCCTTCGCGCCAATGGAACCGGGCGAGCGTTTCCGGCAGAGGGGCGGGATAGGTGTGGAGGAAGTTAAGCTCGCGGCTGTAGCTGTCCTGCGGTGCCCCCGGGGAAAAGGTGCCTGCGCCATTCCTGGATACAGGCACTCGTAGAGGCTGGCCGCCGATGAGGAGCAGATTGCCGCCGCGACGTAGGTATGTCTGGATGGCCGGCCAGCCCTCAACGGGAACGGCGGAGCCGTAGGGAAGCACGAAGAGGGAGGCCCCATCGAGCGCACCGGGGGAGCGCAGCTGGGCTAGATCAGCAAAGGTCGCGTCCGGGATAGCGGCGGAGAGTGTCGCCTTTGTCAGTGGTTCGGAAGCGATCGTTGGGAAACGTGGCTGCTGGAAGATCACAGCGTGACGTCCGGAATTTGTACCTTGTGCCGAAAGCGTCGGGGGTAAGACAAAGACCAGCGGCAGCGATACGAGCATTTTCAGCACGGAGAACCCTCCAGTTCAGTTCATCATCGCCGGAGCGTTTTGTGATGAGGGAAACGCGAGCCACAATGCCAGTGTGTCCGCTCTCCGGGTACCTACCGCAACAGAGTCCTGCGGCGCGCGACGATGGTGAGCTCACAAGGTAGACCGCTCCAAACTTACTCAGGAAGTGGATCGCCGACCAGAAACCTGGTGACGCGTTCAGAAACGGCTGTTCCGTCACACGTCATGATCAGGTGCGCGCAGGTGCCGCTGGAAATGTACGTGGGCGCATGCGCCGCCGCAGCCCACTTCAGCGCCTCCGAGGGGATCACCATATGGTCCCGCGCGCTGACGATGATCAGGAATTTCACATGCGAAGCGTGCGCAGCCTCCTCAATGGATCTGCCGCGGAGAGCGTCGTGCGTCATCACTGCTGTAAGCTGCGCGACACGGTCGTTGGCATCCGTGATAATCGGCGCCTCGGCTGTCGCGATAAAACTCTCAAAGTCCTGTGTGGGCGTTGCTGCGTTACGGAACTCCGGCGAGGTGACCGCCTGCACGTTGTACAGGTTGGCGAGCCGCAATGCGGGCTGCCTGGTGTAGTGACCGCCTCGGAAGTCCGGATCGCTGCGAATCGCTTCAAGCATGATGCGCTTTGATTGCAGATCGAAGGCCGTGAGCTTGGGTGTGGAGATGATCGGCACGGCAAGATCGAAGAAGTCCGGATGCAGCACCGACCACATAAACGCTTGTTCACCACCCATGGAGAGGCCTACCACGGCGTGAACATGCTTCAGCTTGAGCACCTCGGTGGCAAGGCGGTACTGCGTTTCGACCATGTCCCCGGTAGTGAACTCGGGGAAGTCTGGCCCATGCTGGCGTGTGCTGTTGGACGGCGAAGAGGAGACGCCATTGCCAAGAGCATCGAGAGCGATGCCGAAGAACTTTGTTGTGTCTACAAGCCGCGCCGAAGATGGGTCAGCGCTGAACAGGCCAACGAGGTCGCCGGAGGTGCCGTAAAGCCAGGTCGGCATCAGCACGGCGTTGGTGCCCGAGGCGTTCAGGGTTCCGAAGGTACGGTAGCCGATACGACAGTCTTCGATGTACCTACCGCTTTCCAAACGGCAGCGTCCCAGGTTCGCGATCTTCTGCCCGCCTTCCTGCGCCTGTGAGGGTAAAGAGAGGAGCATCAGGAGGACGGCAATCGTCAGACAGGCAAAGGCACGCATCGGATCGGTTCTTCCTCCTGTGTGGTGTGCAGCCCGCCGACCCTAGCGAGTGAAGATAGCACCGAGTTCTTCGGGCGGCACCACTTCGAGCTGGGCATAGGTGCATTGCTGGGGAGGCTTGTCCGGGCGCCAGCGACGGAAGTGGGCCAAGTGTCGAAACCGGTCGCCTTGCATGTGCTCGTACGCGACCTCGACGACGAGTTCGGGGCGGAGCAACTCCCAGCTGAGGTCCTTGCCCGAGCTCCATCGGCTTTGGGCACCGGGCATACGGGAGCCCTCGCTGTTCTCCCCACCCCAGTTTGCCCAGGGATGGTTCGCGGTTGCCTTCTCGCGATAAGGGGCGAGAAACTCGACGAGCTCCCGTCGCTTTGCCTCGGTAAAGCTGGCACAGGTACCCACGTGCTGGAGCTTGCCGTGGCTGTCATAGAGGCCGAGCAGCAGCGAGCCAAGCAGCGTGTTCTCGCCACGTTTGTGCCAGCGAAAGCCGGCGACGACGCAGTCGCAGTCGCGCTCGTGCTTGATCTTCAGCATGGTGCGCTTGTCCGGCGCATAGATGCCGTCGGGCGACTTGGCCATGACGCCGTCCAGGCCCGCTCCTTCGAAGCGACCAAACCAGTTCTCGGCCTGCGCACGGTCGCGGGTGACCGGTGTGAGATGAACGGGAGACTTCGCTGCGGCGAGGAGCTGTTCGAGACGGCTTCTGCGTGTGCCGAAGGGCTGTTCTCGCAGGTCTTCGTCGCCGACGGCCAGAAGGTCAAAGAAGACGATTGAAGCCGGAGTCTGCTCGGATAGCAACTTCACTCTGGAAGCTGCGGGGTGGATGCGTTGGGTGAGCGCGTCGAAGTCCAGTCCGTTGGAACCAGCAATGACGATCTCCCCGTCGAGCACGCAACGGTCAGGAAGCTGGGCGAGGAGCCGC
>CAXTGN010000338.1:0-5911 GCA_964243455.1 uncultured Acidobacteriaceae bacterium | reverse complement strand
GAAGCAGACCAAATCAGCCCCAGGCCAACAAGGCGGCCATCACCAGACGCTTACGCGGGACAGCATGTATCCAGACGCCAAGATGCCGACAGCATTCTCAAGTGGCGCATGGTGAAATGAATGACTTGGCCACTTCTCGCGGTGTGGATATGCTGGACCTTTTAGTTTCTGCTCCCACTCCTTAATATGAGCATTAAGAAATGATATGTTCAGGCCCATGTAATTTCAGCCTGCTCCCCCGAATCAGGGACCGGCGAGGTTCGAGCATTCGATGTGAATAGCTCAACAGCGTATTCTGGTCCATTATGCAGGCCCTCAATCTCGATAGGCCGAACTTGGGGTAGAACGCTCAGCATCGAGAGAAGAGCATTGCCACCATCGCACATTGACCACCCAGCTTTAGCTCTGGTGACCAATCCGCCAAGCAAACTAATCCAAACTCCCCGCAGGTCATCGCGTTCTATAACTAAGGCCATATTTGCATTCTGAAGCGTGAGGTTGCCGACGTCATCCATTTCTGCAAGAAATGGTGCCTCGGTCCCTAGCTCTACAAGGCCATTCTTCCCAATCTGTGCAGCCCGCCTAAGTGCATTTAAAAATGAGTCGAATGTTGTAGCTTTAACGCCTTCTTGTTCCAAGCGTCGTGAGACACTGTCAAGATGTTCGGGCAAGCCTATATCCACAGTGTGGTCATGGATGTATACTGTAATACCAACTTTCCCCAAATAATGTTCCATCAGCGGCCTAACATCGTCCCAGTTCAGATTGCCATTGCCACATCCCAGTCGTGGAAACGATATCTCAGTAATTCCACGTGCAACGTGCTCAGCAACAAATTTTTTTAGGCCAGCTTCGATCCACTCCATTCGAGATGGGTTACGCCAGTGTTGCTTTGTTGGAAAGTTCAGAACCCAACCGTTCGATCCTTGCCACAACCACAGCTTTCCAGGTTCCAAGAGCTTGCGCTCACAGATGCCTTTATAAGCTTCGTACATTGCTGGGTCACGCGCCCTGAACGCCTTAGCAAGACCTTTGCCCATTACGCCGACGCAGTTAACGGTGTTAACCAGCGTCTGTGCTGTGGACTCTAAGATGCTCGTACGGCGGTAGATCAGCATGTATGCCCCACAAGATCTCGATTCGCTTCCTTGCTACGCTGACTCTTCATTCCACGGATAGTCAACTCTCCTCAAGCTCCACACAGGCAGTCGGAGGAACGCAAGCTTGTCCCCCCAAAACGTTCTTGATACGTTCTACACTCAAGTAATCCGGTCAGCAAGGCTTCAGTTGAGGTGGCCTGCTCAGTCTTGGCCTCATCTCTGGCATCAGCTTCATAAACTTTCCGCTTCTAGCCCCCACCCTTGCCCCCCGCGCCCACCCCCCATACAACCCCCTCCCACCCCCGCACGGGCGCCAGCCCGTGCCAACCGGAGGCCCGATGCCCGGCGCGCCCACCGCCACCCTCGACCACGCCCCGCCTCACGAGGCCCCCGCCCTGCTCGCCCAGGCGGCCATTCTTGCGCGCCCGGCCACCATCGAGCGGCGCATGGCCGATGCCATCCGCGCCCTCGCCATCGACGCCACCCAGGCTGCTGGCTCCGGGCACCCCGGCATGCCGATGGGCATGGCCGATGCCGCCGCCGCCCTGTGGTCGCGCACCTTGCGCTTCGACGCCACCGATCCGCGGTGGCCCGACCGCGACCGCTTCGTGCTCTCTGCCGGGCATGGGTCCATGCTGCTGTATGCGCTGCTGCACCTCACGGGCCATGCCGGCATGGACCTTGGACACCTGCAGCGCTTCCGCCAGCTCAGCAGCCCCGCCGCCGGGCACCCCGAGCACGGCGAGCACCCCGCCATCGAGGCCACCACCGGACCACTCGGCCAGGGCCTGGCCACCGCCGTCGGCATGGCGCTGGCCGAGCGCATGATGGCCGCGCGCTTCGGCAAGTCCCTGGTGGACCACCGCACCTGGGTCATCGCCAGCGACGGCGACCTGATGGAGGGCGTCAGCCATGAGGCCGCCGCCCTCGCCGGCCATCTGCGGCTGGACCGGCTGACGGTGCTGTGGGACGACAACAGCGCCTTCAGCGACGGCGACGCCTGGCTGTCGCAGTCCGCCGACCAGTTGCGCCACTACGCCGCCCTGGGCTGGGCCACCAAGCGCGTCGATGGCCATGACCCGGCGCAGGTCGCCGCCGCGCTCTCGCTGGCGCTGCGCTCCAAGAAGCCGACGCTGATCGCCTGCCGCACCATCATCGGCTTCGCCGCCCCCACCAAGGCCGGCACCAACGCCTGCCACGGCGAGCCGTTGGGCGACACCGAGGCCGAGGCCGCCAAGCAGGCCCTCGACTGGCCGCACCCGCCCTTCACCGTGCCGCCCGACCTGCGCGACCGCTGGGCCGCCGCCGGCACCCGCGGCACCGCCGCCCGGCGCGCCTGGTTGAAGCGCCTGACCAAGCACCCGCTGCGCGCCGAGTTCGAGCGCACCACCGCCGGCCGGCTGCCCGACACCTGGCACGAGGCGATGGCGGAGCTGAAGGCGGGCCTCGCCGACAGCCGCCCCGCGCTCGCCACCCGGGAGGCCGGGCAGCGCGTCCTGCACACCCTGGCCCCGGCCATTGCGGAACTGGTCGGCGGCTCGACCGACCTGGCCGAGAGCAACCTGACCCAGGGGCGCGGCATGGCGTCGGTGGGGCCGCACAGCTACGGCGGGCGGTATGTGCACTACGGCATCCGCGAGCACGGCATGGCGGCCTGCCTGAACGGCCTGGCGCTGCATGGCGGGATGCTGCCCTATGGCGGCACCTACCTGGTGTTCAGCGACTACATGCGCCCCGCCCTGCGCCTGGCCGCGCTGATGCGGCAGCGGGTGATCTACGTGTTGACGCATGACAGCATCGGCTTGGGGGAGGACGGCCCGACGCACCAGCCGGTCGAGCAGCTTGCCAGCCTGCGCGCCCTGCCTGGCGTCCATGTCATGCGCCCGGCCGACGCGATGGAGACGGCGGAGTGCTGGGAGCTGGCGATCCGCCGGGCCGATGGGCCGACGCTGCTGGTGCTGTCCCGCCAGGCTGTGCCGGCGCTGCGGACAGACGTGGCGGAGAACCGCTGCGCCCGGGGGGGATACGTGCTGCAGGAGGCCGATGGGCCGCGGCAGGCCACGCTGATCGCCACCGGGTCCGAGGTCGCCGTCGCCGTCGAGGCCCGGCGGATGCTGGCCGCCGAGGGCATTGCCGTCGCCGTGGTGTCCTTGCCGTGCTGGGAGCTGTTCGCGCAGCAGGACGAGGCTGCCCGTGCCGCCGTGCTGGGCACCGCGCCGCGCTGGGGGATCGAAGCTGCGTGCAGCTTCGGCTGGGAGCGGTGGCTGGGGACGGACGGGGCGTTCATTGGGATGGACGGCTATGGGGCCAGCGCGCCCGGGCCGGACCTGTTCCGGCACTTCGGCATCACGCCGGAGGCCATCACCAGCGCCGTGAGGAAGCGGCTGCTGCCACTGCTGCAGGAAGGGGAAGAGTATGGCCGTTAAGGTCGCCATCAACGGATTTGGACGCATCGGCCGCCTGGTGCTGCGCGCGATCATCGAGAGCGGGCGCACGGACGTGGAGACGGTCGCCATCAACGACCTCGGCAGCGTGGAGGCCAACGCCCACCTGTTCCGCTTCGACAGCGTGCACGGCCGCTTCCCGGGGGAGGTCGAGGTGGAGGGCCAGGCCATCACCATCCGCTACGGGGGCCGCACCTATGGCCCGATCGAGGTGTCCGCCGAGCGCGATCCCTCCAAGGTGCCCTACCAGGGTGTCGATGTCGCGTTGGAGTGCACGGGGCGCTTCACGACGAAGGAGGCGGCGTCGGCGCTGATCACCGGGGCCGGGGCGCGCAAGGTGCTGATCAGCGCCCCGGCGGATGGGGTGGATGCGACGGTGGTGTTCGGGGTGAACCAGGGCGTCATCACCAAGGACATGACCGTCATCAGCAACGCCTCCTGCACCACCAACTGCCTGGTGCCGTTGGTGAAGGTGCTGCACGACAATTTCGGCGTTCTGCGCGGCTACATGCTGACCATCCATGCCTACACGGGGGACCAGAACACGGTGGATACCCTGCACAAGGACCTGCACCGCGCCCGCGCCGCCGCCGTCAGCGCCATCCCCACCAGCACCGGCGCCGCCAAGGCCGTGGGGCTGGTGATGCCGGAGCTGAAGGGCAAGCTGGATGGCAGCTCCATCCGCGTGCCGGTGCCGAACGTCAGCCTGGTCAGCCTGGACGTGAACCTGCGGCAGCAGGCGACGGTGCAGCAGATCAATGATGCCATGCTCGCCGCGTCCACCGGGGCGATGAAGGGCATTCTTGATTATAACGCCCACAAGCTGGTTAGCACCGACTTCAACCACCAGGCGGCGAGCTGCACCTTTGACGCGACGCAGACTGCGGTGGTGGATCAGGAAATGGCCCGGGTGGTCGGCTGGTATGACAACGAGTGGGGGTTCAGCAACCGCATGGCCGACACCGCCGCGCTGTTCGGGTCGATGTAGGTGGCGGCTCTTACCCTCGATGGCGTGCCGGTCGCAGGCAAGCGCGTGCTGCTGCGCGCCGACCTGAACGTGCCGGTGCGCGATGGGCGCATCACCGACCTGACGCGCATCCACCGGCTGTCGCCCACGATCCGGGAGCTGTCGGACGGCGGGGCGCGGGTGGTGGTTTGCAGCCATTTTGACCGGCCCAAGGGGAAGCGGGTGCCGAGCATGACGCTGGCGCCGATGGCGGCGGCGCTGCAGGAGGCGCTGGGGCGCCCGGTTGCGTTTGCCAGCGATACGGTTGGGCCTGTGGCGCAGGCGGCGGTTGCGGCGTTGCGGAACGGCGATGTGCTGGTGCTGGAGAATACCCGGTTCCATCCTGGGGAGGAGGCGAACGAGGCCGGGTTCTCGCGCGAGCTTGCGGGGCTGGCGGATTTGTATGTGAACGATGCGTTCTCGGCCGCGCACCGCGCCCATGCCAGCACGCACGGGGTGGCGCAGCACCTGCCGTCGCATGCCGGGCGGATGATGCAGGCGGAGCTGGCGGCGCTGGATGCGGCGCTGGGGAACCCGGCGCGGCCGGTGATGGCGGTGGTGGGGGGAAGCAAGGTTTCTACCAAGCTGGAGCTGCTGGGGAATTTGAGCCGCAAGGTGGATGTGCTGGTGATCGGGGGGGCGATGGCCAACACGTTCCTGGCGGCGCAGGGCGTCGGGGTGGGGCGCAGCCTGCAGGAGGCGGAGATGCACGCCACGGCGCGGGAGATCATGGCGGAGGCGCACCGGGCCGGGTGCCTGATCGTGCTGCCGCGGGATGCCGTGGTGGCTCGGGAGTTCCGGGTTAATCCGCCGACTGAGACGGTGGGGGTGCACTCGATCCCGGCTGACGCGATGATGCTGGATGTGGGGCCGAATACTGTGCAGGGGCTGCGCGACCAGTTGCCCGACATGCGGACGGTGGTCTGGAACGGTCCGCTGGGGGCATTCGAGACCGAGCCGTTCGATGCTGGCACGACTGCGCTGGCGCTGGCGGTGGCGGAGATGACCGAGCAGGGGGCGCTGGTGAGCGTGGCCGGCGGAGGGGATACGGTGTCGGCGCTGCGGCATGCGGGGGTGCTGGAGCGGCTGACGTACGTCAGCACTGCAGGAGGGGCGTTTCTGGAGTGGCTGGAGGGCAAGACCTTGCCGGGTGTGGCTGCGCTGGAGCCTCGGGGGTAGTTGTCTGGGGCTGCTTTTGAGGGGAAGCTTGCTTGTGCGGCCTGGCGCGTGGGTGCTGGTCGGCCGGGCTGTGCGGGGCTGGTTCGTGGTGCCTGGGTGATCCCGGGGAGGGGTGCCTAGGATTGGAGCGGCGGGCGCCATCGGCCGTGGACGGGTGCGGAGTGGCGTAAGATCGTGGCGAG
>CAXTGN010000337.1:0-5913 GCA_964243455.1 uncultured Acidobacteriaceae bacterium | reverse complement strand
GGTGCCGGGTACGCGAGCATGCGCCACATCGTGAACCTGCTTCCGGACTTCATCAAGCTCGACATGAGCCTGGTCCGCAACATCGACCGCGACCCCATCCGCCGCGCCCTCGCCAAAGCCCTCATCACCTTCGCCAGGGAGATCGGCAGCAGCATCACAGCAGAGGGTATCGAGACAAGGGCCGAGCTCGATGTGCTCCGTTACCTGGGCGTGGACAGCGGACAGGGCTATTTCCTCAAGAGACCTGTGCCTCTCGACGCGGCCTGCCAGCCCGAACTCCACAGGTACGCCATCCCGTCCGAACAGATCCATCTGACCCTTCCCGATTAAGCGTTCTTTCGGCCGGACCAGTACTCCTTCAGCGCCCGCCCGGGGCATTCCGGCCATCTCGACCGGGGCAACACAAAAGAGCTTGGGAAAGATTCGGTCTCACCGGAGTACCCCGGAAGATTCATCGCGCTCCTTCACCCGGCGCAGATGGCCGACACTATCCTCGGTATGTCTTCTTCCACGAACTCCCCCAGCTCCCCGGTTTTCAAAACGCTCCGCGTCGGCATCCTCTTCGGCGGCAAGTCCGGCGAGCATGAAATCTCCCTCCGCTCCGCCCGTTCCATCGTCAAGGCCATCGATCGCTCCCGCTACGCCGTCATTGAACTCGGCATCACCAAAACCGGTCGATGGTTGCCCGTCGAAGACTCCGCGCTGCTGCTCGAAGGTCACGCTGACGTCCAACTGGGAACTCATGGCGATAGCTCCCAGAGCGCAACCGCCCTTACTCTCGCCTCCACGGCCGCAGACCCGGCCTCTGGTTCTCCTATCGACATCGTCTTCCCCGTCCTTCATGGCACTTTTGGGGAAGACGGCACCGTCCAGGGCCTGCTTGAACTTGCAGACATTGCTTACGTCGGCTCCGGCGTTCTCGGCTCCTCGGCGGGCATGGACAAGGACGCCATGAAGCGCCTCTTCGCCTCCGCCGGTCTGCCCCAAACTCCCTGGGTCACCCTGCTCCGCTCCGAGTGGCGCCGCGATCCCGCCAGCGCCATCGCCCAGATCGAGGCGAAGCTCCAGTACCCGCTCTTCGTCAAGCCCGCCAACCTCGGGTCCTCCGTGGGGATCAGCAAGGTGCACGACCGCTCGGAGCTCGCCCCCGCTCTCGACGAAGCCGCCGGGTTCGACCGCAAGCTCATCATCGAACAGGGTGTCGGCGGCCCCGGCGTGAAACCCCGCGAGCTCGAGATCGCCGTTCTCGGCAACGATGCGCCGGATGCGTCCGTGATCGGCGAGATCGTTCCCGCGAAGGAGTTCTACGACTACGAGGCCAAATACGAGCTCGACGGCCCCGACGAGAGCCAGTCCCTCATCCCCGCGCCGGGCCTCGCCGAAGTCGAACAGAAGCAGATTCGCGCCATGGCCCTCGCCGCGTTCCGTGCCTGCGACTGTGCCGGCCTCGCTCGCGTCGACTTTCTGATGGCGCCAGCGCGCGACGGTCAGGCAGCCCAGATCGTTCTCAACGAAATCAACACCATGCCCGGTTTCACCAGCATCAGCATGTACCCCAAGCTCTGGGAAGCGTCCGGCATCTCCTACCCCGAACTCATCGACCGCCTCCTGCAACTCGCCGGGGAACGCCACGCCGAAAAACACGAAACTCACTTCTCCAGGTAAGGCAAAACACAACCGCTTGCCTTTGCCTTTACATAGAGGGCTGGAGTAGGCGAACACTCACGTCGTCTGAGCTGAGCCATCCTGACTCAGGTAACAATACCGTTCCTAGAGTTGCGCCGATCGATGGAGGATCAAGGTGCCTTTACCCGCAGAGAAGATCCTGACGAAACCAGGAAGCCGTAATGATGTCCGCGGGTCCTTTCCGCCCGAGTTCAAGCGCGTTTTTCTTGTCATCACCTGTACCACCCTGTTGAGCTTTCTTGACGCGTTGATCCGATGGCCCATACAAGGAGCAAAGGCCGCTTTTTGTATGCTGTTCCTCAACGATCCGCTTACCGACATCGTGTGCTACTCAGCTCGGTTCGCTTCGCTCCATACCCGCGCTTTCTTTTTCGCGCCCAACCAGGCATGGACCTATCCGGCACCCTGCGCCTTTGTTTACAGCTTCATCTACCGTCTCACCCCGCTCTTGGGTGCCCACAACGTCACGCACGTCTATCTTCTGGTCTGCATTTTGCTGCTCGGGATTGTGGGCTGCGCTTTCGGCTTGCTTTTGTTGCGCGCGGGGCTTGAGTGGAAGAGAGCAATCCTGTTCAGCTCCGGGATCCTTCTTGTTTCATGGCCCATCTACTTTTCGATTGAACGCGGCAACATTGAGGTGTTCCTCTGGCCCGTTCTGGCAGTCGCGCTTGCCGCTTACACCCTCGGCCGCTGGGACCTGGCCGCGATCGGCATTGGCTTTATCGCTGCCTTCAAGATTTATCCAATCCTATTGCTTGGCCTTTTCCTGCCCGCGCGACGCTACCGCCAAATGCTTGAAGGCGTTCTGGTTGCAGGGCTGACATCTCTCGCAGGTCTGCGATTCCTGTATCACGACGTGGCGTATTCAGGTCGTTATACGCTGAAGGGCATCAGCAAATTTGTTTCACTCTACTCAAGCGTCTACATGGCGGACGCTGGGGGGGTCGATCACTCTGCCTGGGCACTCTTTAAGTACTCACTTCGAAACCATCCACATCTCATGGCCTCGCTTGTTCCGAAGTACACGGTGCTCGCTGGTCTGCTCGCGGCCTGGTTCTACTTCACCCACATCTGGACGCTTCCACGCTTTAACCAGCTGCTTGCCCTGTGCTCGCTCATGGTGCTTCTACCGGCAACTTCGTTTGACTACACGTTACAAGCGATGTACATCCCCTTTGTCTGGCTGTGCCTGGCCACCGTGCGCGCTCGTATGACCGGCACTCCCTTACGGGGAACCATGTCATACTTCACCGCATTCGGACTGCTCTTCGGCCCGTTGATCTTCATCCGAGGAAGGCAATTCACCATCAATGGGCAATTGAAAGCGCTTGTGCTGTTCTACCTGCTCTACCTTTCAGTTCGGCTTCCCCTTCCAGGGGCTGACCTCTTTGACCGTAACCGGCGGATCGAGAACCGGGCACTTCCTTCTACCGCGATTCCCAGCTAAGGGTGTCCTCTATCCCGCGCTCCTTGGACATGCCCGGAGACCAGCGAAGAAGTCTCTGCGCTTTGCTGTTGTCGGCCACGAAGAATTTTTGATCGCTCTGCCGCCAGGGCAGATGCGTGTAGCGCAGCGCAATGCCGAGCTGCTGCTCCAGAAACCGCAACAGCTCCAGAAGGGACATGCTGTTCTCCAATCCGCCCCCGATGTTGAAGGCCTCGCCGCGAGCCTCCTCGATATGCTCATACGCCATGAGATACGCATCGACCGCATCGGACACATGCAGCAGGTCCCGCACCTGCTTACCATCGCCGGACACGGTAAACGGCACCCTGGAGGGGTCCTTTGCGGTCTCGATTGCCTGTCTGCAGAACCAGCCCACCCAGCCTTGATCGTAGGTGGCAAACTGCCGGCCGCCATAGATGGTCGAGTGCCGGAACACAACCGTCTTCAAGCCGAAGCCCCGCGCATAATCCAGCATGTACTGGTCCGCCGCGCCCTTGCTGCAGCCGTAAGGCGTGTGGAACTCAATGCCGACAGTCTCGTCCACTCCCTTCTGCTGCGTATCGCGTGGCTCGTACCGGGTCACCGCTTCCACGAGATCCAGATGCCCGAGGTTGCCGTAGACCTTATTTGAAGAGGCGTACACCACCGCAGTCTTGGGCGAGTATTGCCGCACAGCCTCCAGTACATTGATCGACCCAAGCACGTTGATCTCGAAGTCGCGTCGCGGACTCTGCATCGACGTCGTCATCGCCACCTGACCTGCGAGGTGGAAGATCACATCGGGCGCCGCGCTGCGCACCACTTGCTCCACGTCAAACGCATTCCGTATGTCGCCATGCACAAAGTCGGCCAAGCCCAGCGAGCGAAGCCAGGCAAGGTTCTCGGCCGCGCCATGACGTGCCAGCGAATCGAACACGGTGACCTGGTCTTGGCGGCCAAGCAGACGTGCGGCAACGTTGGAGCCCACAAAACCGGCTCCACCAGTAACAAGGACCTTCATTGTGAGGCATTCTCCTGCCGTGCTGACTTCGCAAACGCGCGCAGTCGCTGCAGCGTGGTCATATAACCCAACATAAACTTCACCAGCTTCCGCTTGGACTCCCCAGCCTTGCGGCGCCCAAAGGTTACAGGCACTTCCCCAATCCGCGCAGGCGGCTTGCGCACGCTCACCTTGATCAGAATCTCTTCCAGAATGTCGAAGTCGTTCGACTCAAGGCGCAAAGAGGAAAGGATCTCCCGGCGATACAGGCGGAAGCTGTTCGTCACATCCTTGGCACGAATCGAGAACACAATGCGGAACGTGAGATTCAGGACATACGACATCCAGATCAGCACGGCTGGATTCTCTGTGTGTCCACCCGGCGCGTACCTTGACCCGATGGTGATGTCGTAGCGGTCCCGTTCGGCCCACATGGACGCGAAATACTCTGGCCCATGCGATCCGTCAGCATCCATGTTCAGCATGTAGCGGCCACGCGCCAGGCGGATGCCTGTCCGGGTCGCATCGCCATACGAGTTTCCGCCGCTGCGCCGCACATGCCGAACGCCCTGCGCCGCGCAGATCGCCTCGGTACCATCCATCGGCTCTTGTGTATCTAAAACAAGGATCTCGAAGTGAGCTGTAAGCGCAGCCGCGGCGGCTTTGATAGCCGGGAGCATCGTCTCCAGATTCTCTGCTTCGCGGTAAGCGTTGATGGTCACTGTCAAGTCGACCGGGCCGTCCTCAGGCGTGCGCAGTCCCGGCACGCCCAACAGCTCGGAAGTGATTTCGTTCATCTAAACTTCTCCGGCTCGGTCACAACAAGATCAGGAAACTTGGATCGGGCTAGCTCCCAGACAGCATACGCGAGGTTCACTCGCGGTCGCCATCCAAGAGCCTGCGTTCTGGAGATGTCCGCGACCAGCTGCGTCGGTTCGAGTGCATGGAAGGGCCGTTCTCCCAGCCGTATCTCCACGTTCATCTCGAGCTGCCGCACCACCGACTGCACAATGCGTCCCAGCGAAATCGAAAGTCCGCTGCCCACATTAAAAATGTCGCGGCTCGGTTGATCGCCTTCCTCCAGAATCAGCGTGATTGCTTCCACCACGTCCTGCACCGCACAGAAGTCCCTCAGCTGCGTTCCTGCCGACATGCTGAAGGGCCTGCCCCCCTGCGCCGCGCGCAGCAGGGACGGAAACAGACGGTCGCCGCCATCGTGCAATCCCGTAAAGCTGAACGGCCGCACAATGGTCAAGTGGCGCCCCAGCCGCTCTGCCCCTGCACGCAGCAGGCAGTCCGCCGCGGCCTTGGACGCCCCATACGGATGCAGGGTGTTTACCGGGTCGCCCTCGCGGCAGGGTCGTTCCTGTGACCCATACACCAGCCCCGTGCTCACCTGGATGAAGTGGCAGCCCTCCACCTCACACGAGGCCTGAAACAGCTGCAGGGTAGCCGACACATTCAGGTCCACAAAGTCGAAGTAGCTGATCTTAGAAGGGCGAACGCCCGACGCCGCACAATGAACAATGGCATTTGGCTGAAACTCCGCCACCGCCTGCCGCAGGCTCGCCGTATCGGCCAGGTCCACTTTGCGTAGATGAGCATTCGGCAGATCCGCAAACAGCGAGGCGTCCAGCGTCCGCATCAGCACGAGCAGCTTCGTCCCGGGCTGCTTGATCCCAAGATGCCGCACGATGTTGAAACCCAACGTGCCGGAGGCACCCGTAACCAGCACTCGATCAAGATGAGGGCGTGACATCGCTTCAGTATCACTCATGGCCCTGCTGGACCTGTCCAGACA
>CAXTGN010000336.1:0-5918 GCA_964243455.1 uncultured Acidobacteriaceae bacterium | reverse complement strand
AGTCGATCAGTTCTACACGCTGTATAACGTGAACGCCGAGCGTCTTCAAGGCATTCTCACCCGCTACGCCACCCAGGGCGCCGAGCGCACCCCCAACGAGCAGAAGATCGGCGACGACTACGCCGCCTGCACGGACACCGCCCTGATCGATAGAAAAGGTCTCGCTCCCGTGCAGGGGCTTCTCGACGAAATCGACCACGTCTCCAAGATCGGTCTCCCGTACTTCACGGGCGAGCTGCAGCGCTATGGCGTGAACGTATTTTTCGATTACAGCTCCATGCAGGATTTCAAAGACGCTACAAAAGAGATCGCCCTCATCGATCAGGGCGGTCTTGGCCTGCCCGAGCGTGACTACTACACGCGAGCCGGCGAAAAAGACAAGGGGCTCCGCCAGCAATACGTCGACCACATCGCGAAAATGCTGACTCTGGCCGGCGAATCAGCCGACCGAGCCAGGACCGAAGCCACTGAGGTCCTTGCCTTCGAGACCAAGCTCGCCGAAGCGTCGTTGACCGTAACCCAGCGCCGCGACCCACAGGCGATCTACCATCCGGAGTCGCTCGCCCAGTTCAATTCCAGTCTCCATGGCGTTCCTTTCACGCCCTTCTTCGAGGCCGTGCATTCGCCTCCGATCACCTCGCTCAACGTCGCCACGCCTGAATTCTTCCCGGCCATGGTGCAGGCAATTCTCGGTGCCCGGTTGAACACCCTGCGGGCGTACATGCGTCACCAGTTGCTCACCGCGTACTCCAGCGTCCTTCCACAGTCCTTCGACACGGAGAACTTTCACTTCTACGGTACGCAACTGAAAGGCCAGCCCCGGCAGCCGCCGCGCTGGAAACGCTGCTCCGCCAAAGTCGACGCACAGCTCGGCGAGGCGCTGGGTCAGGTCTACGTGCAGGGGTACTTCCCCGCTGACGAAAAGGCCAAAACCCTCGAGGTCGTTCATGACATCGAGACCGCCATGGATCACGACATCGATACGCTGCAATGGATGACCCCTGACACCAGGGTCAAGGCCAAAACCAAGCTTCACGCCATCACCGACAAGATCGGCTACCCGGAGCATTGGCGCGACTACACGTCGTTGTCCATCTCGGCAACCGATGCCTTTGGCAACCAGCAGCGTGCGAACGCTTTCGAGAACGACCGCCAACTGGACAAGATCGGAAAACCCGTCGACCGGCTCGAGTGGGGTATGACCCCGCCCACCATCAACGCCTACTACGACCCCAGCATGAACAACATCAATTTCCCCGCTGGCATCCTTCAGCCCGCGTTCTACGACCCCAAAGCCGATCTCGCCGTCAACTACGGCCATATCGGCGGCATCGTTGGCCACGAATTGACCCATGGCTTCGACGACGAGGGAGCCAAGTTCGACGGGGACGGCAATCTAAACGATTGGTGGACCCCCGAAGACAAGAAGAACTTCGAATCCCGCACTTCCTGCCTGGTGAACCAGTACAGCAAGTTCGTCGCCGTAGATGACGTACACGTGAACGGGAAACTCACACTCGGCGAAAACACAGCGGACAACGGCGGCCTGCTGCTCGCCTACATGGCGTATCTCGATCGCGCCAAACAAGCAGGTGTGGACATATCCGCCAAGGTCGATGGCTATACCGGACCGCAGCGCTTCTACATCGCCTTCGCCCAGAACTGGTGCGAAAACACGCGGCCCGAAGCCACTCGGGCTCAGGTACTTAGCGATCCCCACTCGCCCAATCACTTCCGCGCCAACGGCCCGGTCGTCAATCAGCCCGACTTCGCCAAGGCCTTCGGTTGCAAGGCCAACGCACCCATGACCCCAAACCAGAACTGCCGCGTGTGGTGAGGCCCACCACGGATACATCGTCATCTCGACCGAGGTGTAGCGAAGTGGAGAGATCTGCAGTTTGACCGCCACGAACTCCAGTGCCACCCCCGCAGCCGGCCGCGCGCTGGGCTTTGCCGCCTGCGCGCTGGCTAGCTGCTTCTGGGGCTGCGGCTTCTACTTCGGCAAGATCGCCCTCGCCGAGATGAACGTTGGCGCGATGGTCTTCTACCGCTTTGCCTTCGCTGTTTTAGGCCTCACACCACTGCTTTTCACCCATCGCGCCCACTTCACCCGTAACGAATGGCTTCTGCTCGCAGCCGGCTCTTTCCTCGGCGTTCCGGTACAGTTCCTGCTGCAGTTCTACGGCCTGTCGATCACTACGGTGTCGCACGCCTCCCTCATGGTCGGCACCATGCCGGTGTTCCTAGCCATTGGCGCCACATTGTTTGCCGGTGAACGCCTGCACGGCCTTGGCTGGGCCGCGCTTGTAACCTCCACAACCGGTGCGGCCCTGATCGCGCTCGGCGGTCATCACCAGACGTCCAGCAAGGGACCATCGCTCACCGGAGACCTGCTGGTCGTCCTCTCGATGGCCATCGCGCTCTTCTGGATCCTCATTAACAAGCGGTTGATCGCCACCCACAGCCCGATCGTGGTAACCGCCTGGGGCATGCTGATCGGCTGGCTCATGCTCTTCGCCTGCGTGCCCCCGATCTGGGGACTTCCGCCTGTGCACGGCATTTCGATCCGGGCATGGGCCGCCCTCGCCGCGAGCGGTCTGCTCTGCACCGCTGCGACCACCCTGCTGTGGAACTGGGGCATGACGCGCGTCCCGGCCTCGCAGGCAGGCGTTCTGCTCAACATCGAGCCGTGCATGGGCTCCATTCTTGGCGTGGTTCTGCTGCACGAGCAACTTGGCGGCGTGGCCTATATTGGCGGCGGGATGATCCTGCTCGCGGCCGTCACACTGACCTCCCGTGCCCCACTGCCCGCTGCGGAGATCGCCGAAGCGCCGACTTTTATGTAATCCCATGGCCACCGGCTTCCCTATCATTCCCCGAATGGGGAACCTGCTTTTATCCTCCCCGGCTGGAGTCATCGCCGGGAGCACACACGCCTGCTACCATCATCGGCAATCGGGCTTCGGCCCTCCATCATCACGCATTCCGGAGCTTCATCGCATGATCTCGAAGACCCTCGCCGCGGCTGCACTGCTCGCACTCAGCTTCAGCCTCTCCGCGCAGACGGCCGGCGCTCCACCCCAGAGCACTCCAGCGCCCACCACGGCTTCAGCGGCCACCCCGGCCAAGCGTCAGGCGCCCAAGCTCATCACGGAAGAAGCACCCGGCGGCGGTCCTGACAAGGTCTGGGTCAACACCAATTCCAGCGTCTATCACTGCCAAGGTGACCGCTTCTACGGCAAGACCGCCCACGGCCGCTACATGACCGAGGCCGCCGCTAAATCGGCCGGCGCCCATGGGGTAGGCGGCAAGACCTGCACCGCCGCAAAGTAATTACCTTTTCAGACAAACACGCCATGGCTCCATTGGGAACCGTGGCGTGTTGCGTTCCTTCACGTCCCCTCCGGGCTGCCCATCACACCGGCGTGATGATTCCACCCACAGGCATGGACGTCGGCAGCGACCCCGGCCGCCGCAGATGCATCGCCTCTGCCACGGTGTCCGTGTACTTCAAGCCAGCGCCCGTGTTGAAGAGCACCACGCGCTCCTCGGCCTTGATCTCCCCGGTTGCCAACAGAGCGTCGTAAGCCGCCGTCGCTGCCGCCCCTTCCGGCGACAGGAACAGCCCCTCATGCCTGGCCCAATCCAAGATCGACTGGAGGATCGTCGCGTCATCCGAGCTCAACGCCCGTCCGCCTGACGCCCGCAGGATCTCCAGGATGATCGCGTCCCCATACGGCTTGGGTACCCGCAGCCCCGACGCAAACGTCTCCGCCCCCAGGTAGAATTCGCTCGCTGCCTTGCCTTCATCGAAGGCCCGAGTCACGGGCGCACAGCCGGCAGCCTGGAGCGCATACATCCGGGGCCGCTTGCCGCTCACCCAGCCAAGCTGCTCCATCTCCTCAAACGCCTTCCACATACCAATCAGCCCCACGCCGCCGCCGGTGGGATAGAACACGGCATCCGGATACGTCCAGCCCAGCTGCTCCACCAGCTCGTACCCCATGGTCTTCTTGCCCTCCACGCGGAAGGGCTCCTTCAGCGTGGAGATCTCAAACCAGGTGTCCTCGACGGGGGTCCCGGCTTTCTTCTGCCTCTTGATCTCCTCGCCGAGGAGACGGCCGCAGTCGGAGATCAGGCCATCGATCATGTGCACATCGGCGCCATACACCATGCCTTCGAGATAGTTGGCCAGCGGCACGTCCTGAGGCATGTACAGGTGTGCCACTATGCCGGCGGCTGCCGCATACGCCGCCAGCGCACCCGCCGCATTGCCCGCCGAAGGCACCGCGAGGTGCCGCAGCCCATAGTGCTTCGCCATCGTCACGGCAAGCCCTAAACCACGAGCCTTGAACGTCCCCGTAGGGTTCGCGCCCTCTTCCTTCACCAGCAACCCGCTGTAGCGACGCGACTGCACCATCGGCGTCCACCCCTCGCCCAACGTCACCGGCGTGACATCCGGCAGCACGTCCCGGTAGCGCCACATACCCAGGCTCGCCGGCGAGGCCGCCGCATATTCGGCCGGAGCCTCACGCCGCGCCGTCCGCCGCAATTGGTCCATGTCATACCGCACATACAGCGACCCGGCATCGACCGGGCATAACGTCTGCGGGACGTCTGCTGAAACCTTGTGACCGCACCGCGCGCACTGGAGAAAAGCAATCTTCGGCATACCTTTCCATGCTACTGAAGTGTGGCGACGTTGACCGGTATGCGCCCGGCTGCAACAGCTGCCCAGGACATGCAGGATCGCAAAGGAGCCAAAGCCGTAGCACAGTGCCCGTCCTATAGCCTTGAAGCATGCGCAAGCCCTGCATCATCGCAATCGACATCGATGGGACGCTTCTTTCCAGTCAGGGCCAGGTAAGCCCGCGCAACCGCGCTGCCCTTCACGCCGCGCACGAGGCCGGCATCGAGATCGTCATCGCCACCGGCCGCCGCCACACCTATGCCATGCGCGTCATCCGCGACCTCCATCTGTGCGAGACCAACGCCCTCGTCAGCTCCAACGGCACCGTCCTCCGTACCGTGGGCGCTGAGCTGATCCACCGGCAGCACATGCCACTCGAAACAGCGCGGTGGCTCGTCGAGCACGCCGCCCAATTCCGCGATTCGCTCGTCTTCACTTTCGACAACGTTGGCCCCGATGGCGAAGACCGCCGCGGTGCCATCGTGTGCGAGGCCTCCAACAGTCTTCACAACAGCGTCGACGCCTGGATGCGCGCCAACGAACCCTACATCGCCCACGTCGAGCACATCGGCCAGGCCCTGCGTCCCGTCCCGTGCTCCCGCGGCTCCTCGGCGGTAGCCCTTGCCGACGAGGAAGACGATGGCAACCTAAGCGCTGGCCCGATTCAGGCCATGCTTTGCGGAACCGTCGCCCGCATGGCCGAAGCCGAAGCTCTGCTCAGCCAGCATCCGCGCGTCGCGGCAGTAGGTCAGGCCGAACGACCCGGCTGCGAAATCCAGCTGCATCGCACCGCGTATAACGACCGCGACCTCGCCATCTTGGACATCCTGCCCGCAGGCTGCTCAAAGGCCTCCGCGCTCGACCACCTCGCGCGGCTGCGCGGCTGCACCCTGGGCGACATCGTGGCTCTCGGCGACAACTGGAACGATGTAGCCATGCTCGAGGCCGTCGGCCAGCCGACCCTGATGGGCAATGCCCCCGAAGAGCTCAAGCAGCTCGCCCGCAACAACGGCTGGCACATCGGCCCCACCAACGACGAAGACGGCGTCGCCCAGGCCATCGAAGCCATCCTCGGCTAGGAGCCAGAACAAAGCGGGTGCAGTAGGACTGCCGCTCGTCCGCTTTGCCTTTGCCTTTCTTGCTTGTCATTCCCCGAACGGGGAACCTGCTTTGCCGTTGCTTTTTTGCTTGTCATTCCCCGAACGGGGAACCTGCTTCGCCTTTGCCT
>CAXTGN010000335.1:1444-5950 GCA_964243455.1 uncultured Acidobacteriaceae bacterium | reverse complement strand
GTGTGATCGATGCCGATTCGCGGGCGCAGATGGAAGCGCTGGGCGCGGAGGTGGAGCAGGAAACGCCCGCGACCATCGAGATCGTTACGGTGCATTCGCTGGATGGCGTGTCGATGGAAGAGTTTGCCACCGCGCTGAACGTCTCCACCCGCGCCTTGTTCGCCGCCCCCGCAGCCAGCAGAATGTCGTAATTCGTCAGCACCTGGGTCCCATTGATGCTCACGTTGAACAGCCGCGACCCGGTCTGCGTCCAGTACGTCTCCGCAAAGTGCAGCTTCACAATGTGCTGCGTACCCGCTGTAAACCCACCAAGCGTGTACGTGAAGCTCCCGTAACGGTTGGACTGATACACCGCCTGCGCCGCCGTGTCGATGCTCGCATCCACGCTGACCGTGTTCGTCGTCTTTGCGGTGGCGCCACCCGAAAACGCCTTATCTGCGACGTAGCTCCCCTGATTCGTGGTGCTGCCTGCATCGATCACCACCGGGGTGGCCGCCTTCGCGAAGGGCAGCGATAAATAGGTCTGACCCAGTGCGGTCAGCTGTCCAGTGCTGCCCAGCAGGCTGTCAAAGTGCGGGTCAGGACTGATACGCCCGGTAAACCACGCATAGCGGAACACATCGCCACGAGTCTCCAGCGTGTTCACCATGCTGGTCATCTGCGCCTGCTGCTTGGCCAGCGTATCGATCTGCGCGCCGTCATTCTGGCTGTGCCAGTTCGCAAACTCCGTCACCCAGAACGGCTTGCCGTACTTGTTCAGCGTCGTCAGCTGGCCGTCGATGCCGTAGTCGTACCAGTGAAAGCCAAGGTAGTCGATCCGTGGCTGGCGTCCACCATTCGCGCTCTCATACGCGCTGTAGAACGCGTCCATCCACGTCACGGGATTCGCATAGTTCGGGTCCGTTCCCCAGGTGATCTGCGGCCCTACCAGCATCACGCCCGTGTCCTTGGCGACTGCCTCGTACTGTGGCCAAAGCGCCGCCGCCGCGGCCGGTTGGCAATACGTGCTCGCGCCGCCACAGGTAGCCTGCCCCGAAACATTCGGCTCATTCAGCAATAGCAGATACTTCACCTCGGTGTGCTTGAACAGGAACGCCTCAATGTCGGCCTTATTGAAACTGCTGTTCCAAAGCATCGGGTAGTACACCGCGTTGTAGGTGCTGACGTAGTTGGCCGGAACCCCGCTGTTCGGCGCCGAGCCCCAGTTGTACCACCAGCTCACCCCAGGGGAGAGCACGCCAAGGTCCGAAGCATTCGGCAGGTCATAAGCAACACCGCGCTTGGGGCTCTTCGCGGCGGTACCTTGGGCAGGGGCGTGGCCCGAACCCGCAACGAGGAGGCAAGCGCAAAGCGCCAACGGCACAGAACTCTTCAACGTCATGACACACTCCCGGCTCGTATACGGCTACGAGCGTGGCCTCTGGTCCGTGAAGTGTATGCCGCTATATGTACTTTTGGATAGGGAAGGGCGTTACTTTCAGGTGATCTCGGCGGGCAACAATGTCCGCCGGAGGGGGCCCAGACAAGCCGGGCCTACCCTCTTGGCAATCTCGTTTCCTGCAACTACGCGACAGCAGCCGTGCTTGCGTTCCCCGGAGCAGATGCCTCGACCGATCTCCAGTTTGGTCGTCTACGCTGGAAGTGCCCGTTCTGCGTCGTGCCCTCTGCGCACGGCTTCGGCCGCAATCTCCCGCAACTCCGGCAGGACATCACCCAATGCCACCGGTTCGGCCGCGCGCTGCCCCAGCCCGAAGTACAGCTTCCGGTAGAGCCCATACAAACGTTCATAGGTGGCGGTCGCTTGGGCGTCCGGCGTGAACACCTTGTGCTTCGGGCACATCTTCTTCTGCCCTTCGGCGATGCTCGTGAACACACCGGCAGCCAACCCCGCGAAGATGCCCGACCCGATGCTGGTAGGGGTGCTGTCCGGCACCAGCACAGGCTTCCCAAGCACATCCGCGTACACCTGGTTCAGCACCGCATTGTTCTGCGGGATACCACCGGCATTGATTACGCGCTCAATCGGCACGCCACCCTCGGCCATGCGTTCCAGGATGATGCGCGTGTGAAACGCTGTGCCCTCAATGGCCGCAAACAGCTCATCCTGCGCCGTGTGAAGCAAATTCCAGCCCAGGGACACCCCACCCAGCTCTGAGTTCACCAGCACGGTCCGGTCGCCGTTGTCCCACGTCAGCCGCAACAGCCCGGTCTGCCCCGGCCGGTACTGATCCAGCCCCTGGGAAAGCGTCTTCACATCCGTTCCGCCGCGCTTCGCAATCGCCTCAAAGATGTCGCCTACCGCGGACAGGCCTGCTTCCACGCCGACCAGCTTGGGATCTACGCTGCCCGGCACCACACCGCATACACCGCGAATCAGTCCCGCGCTCTCGCCCATGGCGATGATGCAGGTGGATGTGCCGACCACGTTGACGACGTCGCCCTCCCGGCAACCCGCGCCGATAGCATCCCAGTGCGCGTCAAATGCGCCCACAGGAATCGGAATGCCCGCACGCAGACCCAGTTTCTCCGCCCACTCCGGCGCAAGATGTCCGGCAATATGATCCGACGTCAGTACCTCGCCGGCCATCTTCTCGCGTACGCCCCCAAACAGCGGATCGAGCTCCGACAGGAACTCCTGCGACGGATAACCACCCCACTTAGGGTTCCAAAGCCACTTATGGCCCATCGCACACACACTGCGCTTCACGTCCTTCGGCGCACGCACACCGCATAGTGTCGCTGCAACCATGTCGCAATGCTCAAACGCCGACGCGAACCGCTCATGCTTGTCCGGATTATGCCGCAGCCAGTGCAGCAGCTTCGCCCAGCCCCACTCGTGCGAGTACACGCCACCGCACCACTCGATAGCCTCCAGGTTGCGCGTATGCGCCAGGGCCGTGATCTGCTGCGCTTCGCGCAACGCCCGGTGGTCGCACCACAGGTAGTAGTCATCCAGCGGCTGCATCTGCTCGTCGACGAAGATGACGCTGGAGCCCGTCGTGTCGATCCCAATCGCCTCAACCGTCTCGCCAGAAATCCCCGTTAGTGCTAGCACCTCGCGCGTCGCCTTGACCAGCGCATTCATCTGGTCCTCGTGCGACTGCGTGGCGAAGTCCGGATCGTTTCGCGTCCGCTTCAACGGGTAGCTCGCCGACGCCGTCCCCAGCCGTCCCTTTTCGCTGTCCAGCAGCGTCACACGCGTACTCAGCGTCCCGAAGTCCACCCCAGCAACAACCGCCACAAGCTCACCTTCTACTCAACAAAGATCGCGGGACACGCCCTCGCAGAAACCGAAAAGCAATCGGTTACACAGGTCCCGTGCCGACTCTACGGTCTCACGAACCCAACGTCAAGACATCCCCACGTACTGCCTGCCCGTTCACCTTTGCGGCGGTGGCTGGCTCGGTAACTGCTTCTCCTCGCCCGTTCCATCTGCGGGCCGCGGGTCGGTCGCATGGGGCCGGCTGTCGCCAAGCCGCATCTCCGCCGCAGCCTCATCCTTCCTTCCAAGCTTTGCCAGGGCGAGCCCACGAAAATAGTGCGGTGTCTGGTAGCTCGGATCGCTCCGCTCCGCCGCGAGCAGATACTCGTCCGCCTTCGCATACTCCTTGGCCCGCAGCGCGATCTGGCCCATTCCGGTCAAGGCGCCGGAATGGCCCGGATTCCGCTCCAGCACCTTAGAAAATGCCACCTGCGCGGTCGCATCCTGCTGCGCCTGCAAATCCAACTGCCCAATCTGGTAATACGACTCCGTCTGCTTCGGTTGCAGCGTGATCGATTGCTGAAAGGCATGCCGGGCCTCGTCATACCGCTGCTCCATCGCATACACATGGCCAAGCCCAAAGTACGCGGAAGCATCCCGCGGGCTCAACTCCAGATATGCCTTCAGATCCCGCTCCGCATCCGACATGTGCTGCTCCTCAATCTCCAGCCGGGCCATCGCATAGACCATCTCTGGATCATGAGGACGTAACGCTCTTGCCGCCTGCAGCGCCTGCTCCGCGATAGGGAACTGCCCCATCGAAATCGCCTCCAGCCCAAAGCTCAATAGCAGCTGCGGCTCGTCGGGAAGACGCTTCAACGCACGTTCTAGCACCTCCATGCTCCCTTGGGGATTCTTGCCTGCTGTCGCCGAGGCCCACGCCGTGGCTGCCGCGACCTCCCCTTGGCGGGCCTCCTTGTCATGCGGCGCCTCAGTCAGGGCGGCCTCGAACTGGTCCATCGCAGCAGGGTAGTCCCGTGCACGCAGTAGGGCGTCTCCTGCCATCACCGCCTGACTGGGTGCAAACTTCGTCACCCTAGCCGGCCGGGCGTCCTGAGACCACCCCTGCGCACTCTGCAGGGAGGTGAGCAACAGCGCCCACCACGACAACAAAGCCGGCATGCACACGCGGAACTGACCGAAGCGCCTGCGCAGGCTCCTCCGCGTTCTTCTCACGGTTCGCTTGAGTTTCGTCCTGGTCATCGGTAGGGGCGGCGAGTGCACAAAAAAGCGGGGCGCCCGGG
>CAXTGN010000335.1:0-1434 GCA_964243455.1 uncultured Acidobacteriaceae bacterium | reverse complement strand
GTCCGTCGACGTCGGGATGCCGAAGCCAAGGGCCTGGGTTGAATCGCCCGGCGCCAGATCAGGCAGCGCCATGCGGTGACGGTTAAAGATGTCGAAACCTTCACCCTTTAGCTGGAACACGACACCCTCCTTGATCGTGAAGTTCTTCAGGAGGCTGACGTCTTCCGCAAGGTAGAGCGGCCCGGTGATGGCTTCCGTGATGCGGGAAACATTGCCCAGGGCAAACGGGGCAAACGAGCAGGGCGACGAAGCCGTCCCGCAACCAGCCGAGTATGGCCGGGAAGCTCCAAGACTTGCCGGGCCCTCCGCATTCTGATCGACAAATGCGGAGTCCGCATACGCCACCGGGCCGTTCGAAGCATTCGCCAAACGATAGGCCGGTTTGAACCACGACTGCCCATTGAACTGGCTCGGACCGTTCTTATTCGCCTTGTACGCTGCGCTTGCAAAGTCATGCCCGTTGTTGGAGGCCGGACCCAGCGTGTACTCAATGCAGTTCTGGTAGTACGGAATTCCTGTGGCGCAGCCAAAGTCGATCGGCTGACCGCTGGAATAATGCTGGATGGCGCCAACCTGCCATCCACCGATGATCAGATCCAGCGCATGGTTGTCATTGAGGAACTTCCGCCCTTTGCCGAACGGAAGCTGATAAAGGTAGCTGACAGTGAAGTTCTGGGGGATGTTCTGCACGCTGACAGCTTTGTCATTACGCAGATTGACCGTATCCTGCGCCTGTTCGCGCTGGTTGTTGGTTGTGTAGCTGAACGGAATCGCAGAGTCCGCATCGGTCAGATTCTTCGACCAGGTATAGGACGCTTGGAGGTTGAGACCATTGCGGAAGCGACGCTCCAACGAGACGACCAGGGCGTTGTACGACGAATGACCCAGGTTCTCAAGGCAGCAGTCATCGGCAATGTAGTCGTACTGCGGGAATGGCCGCAAGGATTGCCCAATTGCACCGGTAAAGGTCGAGTAAGGCGCCTTGTAGCCCAGGCTCGCACCGCCTAACGGAATGTTGTACTGTGCGTTTCCGAGGCGATCGCCGAGGTTGAAGTAGTTCGGGCTGATGTTGTTCACGTTGGTCAGAAAGCCGGAACGCAGATCCTGCGCAACCTGGCCGATGTAACCGATCGTGAAGATAAGATCCTGCGCGACCTGGTCCTGCAGCTGCAGGCTCCAGTTGTTTGTCATAGAAGGACGGCCATCACGCGCCTGAATCAGATCTCCAGCGACAGCCTGGAAGCTGCCGGGCCCGTTCTGTGCCGTCAGCTGCGTGGGGTCGGTATTCGGAGCGTAGCTTACGTTCGGGAAGCCGACCTGCGACTGTTGAGGATCCGCAGGCGAGCTGGAATCCAACCGGAACGCCGGTGTGAAGGCGCCGCCTTGCGTTGCGGTATTTCCGTACGCGAAGCTGCGGCCCTGGTTGTACCCCTG
>CAXTGN010000334.1:777-5975 GCA_964243455.1 uncultured Acidobacteriaceae bacterium | reverse complement strand
GATGATGAAGGGATCAAGCCAGGACTGGAAGTTGACGACGATCACCAGGTAGATCAGCACGATCGAGAAGAACAGGCCGCCGATCAGGCCCTTGTAGGAGGCCCGCATGGCCGTGATCTGGCCGCGTATCTGGACGAAGTTGCCGCGGGTCAGGTGGGCCTTGTTGCGATCGATGATGCGTTGCACGTCGGCTGCAGTCGCACCGAGATCACGGCCCTGAACGCCGGCGTACACATCCAGCGTGCGACGGATGTTGTAGTGCTGCACGACCGGGAGCTCGGAAGACCGGGAGATGGCGGCGACGTCGGCGAGGATCTCGGTGGGTGGGCCACTTGTAGTTGAAGGTTGAGGGGCGGCTCCGGCGGTTGGAGCCGAGGTTCCGGGAGCAGTTACCGGGATATTCTGGAGTGCCTGTAGTGAATCGATTTTGTACTGCGGCGTTTGCGCGACGATGTTGTAGACCACGCCATTCTTGGTGTTCAGGAAAAACTGCGGGTTGAGCTGTGTGGAACCCGAGAGGATGTTGAGGACCGAGGTGCCGATGTCGCGTTCGGTGTAGCCGCCCTGCTGCGCCTTGGTGCGGTCGACGGTGAGATCGAGGACTGGGTAGTCGTTGGGCTCCTGCAGACGAACGTCGACGATGCCCGGAACGTTGCGCATCTCGGCGAGGATCTGATTCGCGACCTTGCGGTTGCCGGGATCGTCGTTGCCGTCGATCTGGACATCCAGAGGGGCGGGCAGGCCAAAGTTCAGGATCTGCGTAACGATGTCGGACGGCAGGAAGTAGAAGGTGGTTCCGGGGAACTGGCGCGGTAGCTGCTTGCGCAACTCCGCCACGTAATCGGCGGTAGGGCTGTGGTCTTCCTTCAGGGAGACGAGGATGTCCGCATCGCCGGCCCCGAAGAGGCCGCTGGTCGCGTGCTGGGTGTTCAGCGTGGAGTAAGGCAGGCCGATGTTGTCGAGGATGTTGTCCATCTGCGCGGGGGGCACGACCTGGCGTATGGCGTTTTCGACCTGATCGCAGAGGCTGGCGGTCTCCTCGATCCGGGTACCGGTCTTGGCGCGCACATGCAGGGTGAAGGAGCCGTTGTCGGAAGCGGGGAAGAAGTTCTCGCCGAGGAACGGAACCAGGAGCATAACCAGCAGGCAGCAGCCGAGGAAGACCGGGATGAACAGCTTGCGATGGTGGACGATACGACCGAGGGCGGCCTCGTAGCGCGAACGGACGTGTTCGAAGATACGCTCAAAGCCGCGTTGAAACCGGGCGAGCGGGTTGCGGGACGGGGGCGCGTGGTGATCCACGGGCTGGAGAAGGTAGAGCGCCATCGTGGGCACCAGGGTGCGCGAGAGGAGATAGGAGGCCAGCATGGCAAAGACCACAGCCTCGGCGAGCGGGACGAAGAGATAGCGGGAGACGCCCGACAGGAAAAACATCGGCATGAACACGATGCAGATGCAGAGCGTGGAGACCAGCGCCGGGATGGCGATCTGGGCGGCACCGGCAAGGATGGCTTCGCGGACCTCATAGCCCTCTTCGAGGTAGCGGTTGGTGTTCTCGATTTCGACGGTGGCGTCATCCACGAGAATGCCGACGGCCAGGGCGAGTCCGCCGAGCGTCATGATGTTGATGGTCTGGCCGAGCAGGCTGAGGATGATGATCGAGCTGAGAATCGACAGCGGGATGGAGACCGCGATGATCACCGTGGATCGCCAGGAGGCAAGGAACAGCAGGATCATCAGGCCGGTGAGGCAGGCGGCGATGACCGCTTCGCGGACGACCCCGTTGATGGAGCCGCGAACGAAGTTGGCCTGGTTGCCTATGGGTGTGATCTTCAGGTCCGAGGGCAGGCCGGACTTGATGCGGGGAAGGAGATCGAGCGCGCCTTTGACGACATCGAGGGTGGAGGCGGTCCCGGATTTCAGGAGGCTGATGAGTACGCCGCGACGGCCGTCCTGACGGACGATGTTGGTCTGCGGGATAGAGCCATCGACGACAGAGGCAACGTCGCGGAGGTAGACGGTCGCACCATCCACCTGCCGGATGGGGAGGTTTGCTAAACCTTCAACCGTTGAGGGACTGCTGTTGAGGCGAACGTCATACTCTGCCGTGCCAATCTTGGCCGTGCCGCCGGGCTCGACGACGTTCTGCTCGGCAACGGCATTCAGGATGTCGTTCGGTGAGAGGCGCTTGGCCTGCATCTGCTTGGGGTCGAGGTTGATCATGATCGACCGCTGCCGGCCGCCATAGACGTTGGGGACCACGATGCCGGGAACGGTGACCAGCTGCGGGCGAACGAAGTTCAGGCCGTAGTCATTGAGCTGCTGCTCATTCAGTGTCTGGCCGGAAAGGCCGAGCTGCAGAATGGGAACGGATGACGCAGAGAAGTTGATGATCTGAGGCGGAAGAATGCCGGGAGGCAGCTGGCGCAGCTCGAATTCCGAAGCGGCGGAGACCTGAGCATTGGCGCGATCCACCGAGGCGCCCTCCTGCAGGTAGAGGCGGACGATCACCTGACCGTTGAGTGTGGTGGACTCGATGTGCTCGATGTTGTCGACCAGCGTCGTCAGTGTTTTTTCATACGGCGTGGTCAGGCGGCCTTCCAGCTCCTCGGGGGCCAGGCCTGTGTACTGCCAGGCGATGGACACGACAGGTATGTCGATGGACGGGAAGATGTCTGTCGGTGTGCGGAGGATCACCACCGGCGCTGCGATAAGAATCAGGATCGCCAGAACGACAACGGTATAAGGCCGGTCGAGCGCGAGCCGAACGATCCACATACAGGGCAGCCTCCGAGAGCTAGGCCGCGCGCGCAGGAACGCTCATATCCAGTAGATAGCAAAACTGTCCAGTACGATTAGCGTTTGTTCCGCGACAGTCCATCGGAGAAACCGATAGGATGGGCCATGGAACTGCGTCACTTGCGATACTTCAGCGCCGTGGCCGAGTCGGGCAGCTTCACAGCGGCTGCGCGGAGATTGCATGTAGCGCAATCCTCCTTGAGCGAACAGATCGCCGACCTGGAGGGCGAGCTGGGCGGATCCCTGCTGGACCGCTCCGGACGGCAGGTCCGGCTGAGCGCTATGGGCACAGTCTTCCTTGCGGAAGCCCGAAAGACGCTGGAAGCTGCCGAACGGGCGATCGAAGTGACGCGCAGCACTATGCGCGGAGAATCCGGAACGCTGTCTATTGGGTTTTTTCTGTGGGGAGCTGGCGGTTTCTTTCCGCGGATCATTCGCGAGTACCGCCGACGTTCACCGGGCATCCGTTTGAGCCTGCTGGAAATGAGTGCGAACGAACAGGCGGAGGCGCTCGAGCAGGGGCGCATCGATGTCGGCCTGACCCGGCCCCCTGAGGCGGCAGCGGAGCGCATTCTGCGCTCGGAGTTGTTATTTCGCGACCCCGTAGTGGCAGCCGTGCGGCCCGATCACCCCCTGGCAGGACGGCGCGTGACGGTGCGGGACCTGGCGGAGGAGCGGCTGGTGCTTGTAGAGCGAAGAGCCAATTCCTTGTTGTTCGACTCGGTGCTGTCGATGTTTGCGGCCGAAGGGCTTACGCCGGACATTGTGAATGCCTCCAGCACATGGTCCGGGATTCTGACTCTCGTGGAGGCCGGCGAGGGAGTTGCGCTGGTGCCCTCCGGAGTGAAGCATCTGCGGACTCGCGGTCTGTCCTTCTGCCGGCTTTCTCCGGAGACGTTGTTTCTGGGGCTGTCAGCGGTTTGGAACCCGCGGCACGTTGGACCGGCGCTGGAGGGATTTCTGCGGCTGCTGCGGGAGAACAAGGAGCGGATTCAACGGAACGGGGGAGGGTAGCCGACTTTCGATGTTCGAATGGCGAGATGGTTGCCTCTTCAGGAAGGGCAGCCGGAGGTCAGGTATACGCCCGGTGTGCCTAAGGAAAGCGTCGAGGCCAGGGATAGCGGGCTCCTGCGACGAGCACCCACCACGAACGGCACGCCACTTCTCAGGAGCAACGAACAACGAGGAACGAATAACGATTAACGACCGCCTACACCTACGCTGCAACCCCGGTACTGACCCTCGCGTCTACCCTTCGAAGTGCGCACGTAGCGTTGCAACGCGAAGGGAAACAGGATGAACGCCTCTGATGTTCTTGTGGAACGCCTTATTGCCTGGGGTATCGACACAATCTTCGGTCTGCCTGGGGACGGTATCAATGGCGTCATGGAGGCGCTCCGGAAGAAGCAGGACAAGATCCGGTTTATCCACGTACGGCATGAAGAATCTGCCGCGTTTATGGCCTGTGCCTATGCCAAGTTCACGGGCAAGATCGGTGTGTGCCTGTCAACCTCCGGTCCCGGTGGCATTCACCTTTTGAATGGCTTATACGACGCCAAGCTGGACCAGGCCCCGGTGCTGGCCATCACCGGGATGCAGTTCCGGGATCTCACGGGAACCTTTGGCCAACAGGACGTTGAGCTGGACAAGCTGTTTATGGACGTTGCCTGTTACAACGAGCGCGTGATGAATGCACCCCACATGGGACCCGTAGCGGATCTGGCGATTCGGTCGGCCATGGAGAAGCGCCAGGTGGCTCACCTGACCATTCCTATTGATGTACAGCTGGAAGAGCTGAGCGATAAGGATCGCTCAGAGCGGAACAAGAAGGGCCACACCTCGCAGGTACGATCCATCTCCGGCGACCTCCCACGTGAGGAAGATCTGAAAGCCGCGGCCAGCGTGATCAATGCAGGCAAGCGCATTGCCATCATGGCTGGTCAGGGGGCTCTGCAGGCGGGTGACGAGTTGGAACAGCTGGCAGAGCTGCTGGGCGCGCCGATCGTGAAGCCCCTCCTCGGCAAAGGCTGCGTCGCGGATGACTCTGTACACGGTGGGGGGCGTGGGGCTGCTCGGGACAGAGCCTGCGCAGGATGCGCTGGAAAACTGCGACACCTTGATCATGATCGGGACTTCGTACCCATACATGGAGTACCTGCCGAAGCCCGGCGATTGCCGCGTGGTGCAAATTGATTCGAACGCACAACGCATCGCGCTCCGCATGCCGGTAGAGGTTGGACTGGTGGGCGATTCGAAGAAGAGCATCAAGGCGCTGCTGCCGCTGCTCGTGCGCAAGACCGATCGCGCCTGGCGCACGAAGATCGAAAAGAACGTGGCGTCGTGGTGGGAGACGATGGAAGCGCGCGCGATGCAGCCCGCCGATCCGATCAACCCGCAGC
>CAXTGN010000334.1:0-767 GCA_964243455.1 uncultured Acidobacteriaceae bacterium | reverse complement strand
TTATCGCCGTTTTCTGGAGCGTGCACAGAAGGACATGAAGGCGTGGTACGCGAAGATTGAGACCGAAGGCACGGTCATGACCAAGCCGATGAAGCCGCAGGTCGTTGGGTGGCAGTTGAGCCCGTATACCAAGGAAAACGCGATCATCGTCTCGGACTCAGGAACGAACACCACGGTCTGGGCGCGGTACATGAAAGCCAAGAAGGGCCAGATGCATTCCTGCTCCGGCAATTTGGCGACCATGGCCTGCGGCATGCCCTACGCTATCGCGGCCCAGGTGGCGTATCCCGATCGGCAGGTGATTGCGGTGATCGGCGATGGTGGCTTCTCCATGCTGATGGGCGAGTTCATTACGGCCGTCGCCTACAAGCTGCCGATCAAGTTCGTCATCATCAAGAACAACACCCTGGGGCAGATCAAGTGGGAGCAGATGGTGTTTGAAGGCAATCCTGAATACCAGTGCGACCTGTTGCCCGTGGACTTTGTCGCGTTTGCGAAAGCGATGGGTGGCGACGGCATCAAGGTGGACGACCCCAAGATGGCCAGCGAGCAATTCAAGCAGGCGTTGGCGATGCCTGGCCCTGTGATCATTGAGGCGGTGGTGGATCCGTACACGGCCATGTTGCCCGCGAAGATTACGCCGAAGCAGGCGGTCAAGTTCTCCGAGTCGCTGATGCGCGGAGAGCCGAACCGGATTCGCATTGCGCTGACGGCGGCACACGATACGGTGCGGCAGATGGTGTAGATCACTCAAAGGCGGTCCATGT
>CAXTGN010000333.1:0-5977 GCA_964243455.1 uncultured Acidobacteriaceae bacterium | reverse complement strand
GCGACCTCCGGCATAGTTCGCGCCGACGGCTTTGACGTGAAGCAGCTCACGCAGAAGAGTCTCCGCGATCAGATCAGCCTTGTGCTGCAGGACACTGTTCTCTTCTCCGGTTCAATCTGGGACAACATCGCCTACGGTCGTCCGGAGGCTACCTCGGCGGAGATCGTCGCCGCCGCCCGCACGGCGAATGCCCTCGAGTTCATCGAGAAACTGCCGCAGAAGTTCGACACCACCGTGGGCGAGCGTGGCATCACGCTCTCCGGCGGTCAGCGCCAGCGAATCGCGATCGCCCGCGCCATCATCCGCAACACGCCCATCCTCATTCTGGACGAACCAAGCTCCGGTCTGGATGCGGAAAGCGAGCATCTCGTCTTTGAGGCGCTGGATCGCCTGATGAAGGGCAAAACCTCGATCGTGATCGCCCACCGCCTTTCGACGATTCGCAATGCAAACTGCATTTTCGCGATTCAGGATGGTCACGTCGTCGAATCCGGCACCCATGATGAGCTCATGGCGCACGAACACGGGCTTTATCGCCATCTTCACGACGTGCAGTTCAACGTGGACGAGGAAGCGATGGCCTGAATTCGCTGTCAGACCCCCGGATGGGGTTCTTCTGTGCGTCCGCACCGTCAGGGTGTTTTTAGGGTGAGGTGCCCTGGCGCAAAATCGACCTTGTCACGGGTGCGCGAGGATCGAACGACGCGGTTTCTTCCGGTGCGCTTGGCCTCATAGAGTGCCTCGTCAGCGCGCTGCAGCATGAGATGAAACGTGTCGTCCTCTCCTTCGAACGTCGCCGTTCCTATGCTGGCGCTGAGCTGCAGATCCGCATACACCACGTCCTTGAACCGCGGGTCAGAGGATTCGATAAGACGGATGTTGCGGCGCACGCGCTCTGCAACGATCACGGTGGCTTCTTCGGAGGCATTCGGTAGCAGGACGGCGAACTCCTCTCCTCCCCACCGGCACAGCACATCGATGCCGCGAATCGAGTCCTGAATGCGTTCCACGGCTGCACAGAGAACCTGGTCACCTACATGATGGCCGTAGGTGTCATTCACCCTCTTGAAATGGTCGAAGTCAAGCATCAGCACGGAGAAGGGTGCATGCTGCCGCAGGCTGCGGGTCTGCTCGCTCTCACACCAGCTCAGGAACACGCGACGGTTGAAGACCCGCGTCAGGGGGTCGGTGCTGGCCATATGTTCCAGCTCGAGGCTGAGCTTGGTAGTGGTTCTCCAGAAGAAGGCAAAAGCAAGGCCTATCGCCGATGCCACAAACGCGCTGTAGCTGAGCAGGTTCAGCATCACCGCATGTGGTGCGTTCGCCAGCATGCCCATGGCAGCGCATACGCCCCGGGCTAGGTTCGCGGCGATAAGGCTGTACATCACACCAACAGTAACGCGGGCCGGCTGCCTGGATTTGCCGACCCCATTGCGCTGGATGATGTGCGCCGTCGTCCCGATCTGTATGGCGACCAGTACGCTCAGCACGGCCTCACTTATGCGTACGTCGGTCAGGTGAAGCCACTGGGAAAGCATGGCCACCGCCTGGCAGGTCAGCAGCCCCACGCTCAGCGAATCGCTTTCTGTATCGAGTCCGATGAGTTGTCGGTCGGCTCGATAGCAGAAAAGAAACGCAAGCAAGATGCAGAGATTTGCTATCGGTTCAACAAAAGGAACGCGTTCGGTGGCAAGCAGTAGACCGGCGGCCGCCCCACCCATGACCAGGGCGCTGCCCATCCAGTTCAGCCCTCGCAGCAGCGGATTCTTATCATGAATCATGACAAGACCTCCTCCGCATCCAGCGAGTGTGAACATGCCGAGCGAAAGAACAGCTTGCTGCGCCGTCATAAGGGAGCCTTCGAGGGTCAGGCCGTAGGAGAGATTAGCGCGCGTGCTGACCGTGCCCGAAGCGCTTTCCGCAAGCCGTCCTGCGGAACGAATTCCCCTTACGTCAAAAGGCTACTGGAGGACGATGTACCCATCCATGACGCGGAAGTTGCAAGCCGCCTGCCCCACATGCGCTATGCCGGCGGACTTCGGTTTTGGCATTAGAGTGCCTTTAGTTGAGTAATGCGATCCTCCACAAGCGTTACAAACTGCTCTCGCTCGGCATCGGGAAAGTTGCCGGCCCGGAAGGCGTCTTCCAGCTGCTCGTGGCTTAACTGGCCCAGCAATCCGCCTACCCAGCGTGCGTCCCCAAGCGGGATGTCATGCCCGATCCAGTCGATGGCCGAGCGGCGGACCGCTTCGCCCAGCAGGACGGGGCCCTGCCGGAGCACGAGCCCTCCCGGAAGCATCGGCGTGCCGAAGCTCACATCCTTCTCGGTCTTTTTGGTGATGAACTTGGAATGCTCGTAGCTGGCAAGGTTGCCTTTGTCTGTGTCGTGGTGAACGTGTTCGCTGTTGGAGGCAAACGTCGCCCCGATATCGGAGACCAGATAGATCTGCCGGTCGTGCTTGTCGTCCTGGTACACGGCGTTGTTCACGTCCTTGAGATCCCAGTTGTTCATCACCGCCATCATGACGCGAAGGCCATTGAACTCCTTGGTGTCCTTGAAGGGGTTGTCTTTCCACCGCCAATCCCGGATCTTCTTCTCCTGACCGGGCCTGCGCTGGAACCGCGCATCGGTGACCGTGTCACCCTGCATGAGATCCGTCTTGCGCTTCATCTGCAGATTGGCCACCGGGGCAGTGGGTAAAAGGTAGTCCTCATTTGTGAAGTAGCCGACTGCCCACAGCAGCCGCGAGGCCACGACCTCGGGCCGGGCCTCCGATCCGAGCTTTACCTTCCACTTCTTGCCCTCTCCGTCCTTTACATCGAACTTGGGGTTGGTCCCATTGCTGTCTTCCTTGATGAAGGTGTACGGCGGCTTGGGTTGATGGTCCTCTCCGCCGCGGCCCAGAAACAGATCTTTCGTGCGGATGGCACCGGGATCCTCCCATAGGATCGGGTTCTTGTCGGAACTGGCCGACTGGGTAGTCTTGTCCGACTTCGGGGCCTTCTCCGCTGCCTCTTGGGCGTGAACACTGGGCAGATTGCTGCAAAGAACGAGAAGGGCAAACACGAATGGCACAAGGGAGGACGGGCGAACAGGGCGGGGCATGGAGGTTCCTCGATGACAGTATGAGGCACAGGTGAGAAGCAGATCCGCTCCCGCGCGCTTTCCGGATCGCCGAAAAACATCTTGCTGGGGAACGGGCGCATCCTTTGTGCCAATGGGTATGTTCTCCGCCCAGCAAAAAAGGATGCATTGTGAAACTCCTAGTTCAGCCGGAAGACGGAATTCAGCCCATTGTCGAGGCGCTGAACGGCGCGAAGAAGAGCATCCAGATCCTCATTTTTCGAATCGATCGCACCGAGATTGAGCGGGCCCTTGTGGAAGCAGCCCATCGTGGTGTCTCCGTCACCGCCCTGATCGCCTACACGAACCATGGTGGCGAGAAGTACCTGCGCCGTTTCGAGATGCGCCTTTTGGAGCAGGGGATCACGGTCGCGCGCACGGCAGACGACCTCGTTCGCTACCACGGCAAGATGTTCATCGTTGACAGCAAGGAGCTGTATCTTCTTGCCTTCAACTACACGCACATGGACATCACCCTGAGCCGCTCGTTTGCTGCGGTCATCAAGGATCATGACGTCGTCAAGGAAGCGCAGCGCCTCTTCGAAGCGGACGTGAAGCGCACACCCTATACATCGGAGCATGAACGTCTGTTGGTCAGTCCGGTGAACGCTCGGGACCGCCTGAAAGCCTTCATCCTGGGTGCGAAGAAGCAGCTCCTCATCTACGAGATGAAACTCTCCGATCCCGAGTTTGTCCGCATTCTGAATGACAAGATCACCGCCGGGGTCGAGGTGCGGGTCATCTCACGTGCCTCAGTCAAAAACGGCAATTTGCCCGTGCGTATCTCTTCCATGCGCCTCCATGTTCGCGGCATGATGCGTGACGGAGAGGACGCTTTCCTCGGAAGCATGAGCATGCGACGCTTGGAGCTCGGGGCTCGCCGCGAGGTCGGCGTTACTTTCCGCGACAGCAAAGCCGTAAAAAAGATGGCGGAGGTGTTTGAAGCTGATTGGGCCGCCGCCAAACCGGCCATTCCCAATGACCTGTTGGCCGCAGCGCTCGATGCGCCTGCAAAGAAGGTGGCCAAGGTGCTGGCCAAGAACCTGGACGTCGGCCCGATGTTCGAGGAGATCCTGGACAGGATTATTGACCCCTCGCACGAGCTCCGCTTCGAACCCGAGGAGGTCGCTCAGACCGTCCGCGATGCCTTCCGGGAAGAGGTTCACGACGCCGTCGTTGTCGCATTACGGGAAGTCGTCACCGGTGTTGCAGAGGTGGATCCTGCTGAATCGCACCCGAGGCATGAGAAGCACCATCCCGTGACCGCTCGTGCTGGCCACCGCCGCCGCCAGTAAGGCGCCGGTCCGATCTACGTCTCTTTCCGATACAGCAAATTGCGGATCGCTTTGCGACGTTCCGCGTTCGCTCCCGCGTCGCTTGTATCGATACCACCTACGCTGGCTTTTTGCGCACGTTCAGCTTCGGCCTCCGGTGCACTGCACTCAGGACACCGGTTCGCGAAACCGGGTTTGTCCGGCCTTAGCTCGAATTCCTCATCGCACACAACACAAACTTTCCAGGGAAACGCCATATTCTTTCTATTCTAGGAACTTCTCTGCGCACTGGCCAACCGTGGCCTCGCAACTTGCGAGTTGACCATTCTGTGTCGAGTCCTTGAAAGTGTCTGGCATGCGCCCTGCCCTCCGTTTGCTCACCCTGTGCTTCCTGACAGCTGCTTCGACCATCACTGCAAACCGTGCCAGGGCGCAGGACTCCGCTCGACCGGCCATCACAGGCATCGCGTTCTTTCGCGACTACACCACGCATCCGGCTGAGGCTGAGAAGTTCTACGGTCCAACCATGGGCTTTCCTGAGGTGAAGACCCCTGGCGGCACGATGGTCTTCGCCGTCAATCACTCGCAATGGGTCGAGGTGCTGCCCAACACGGCTCCGCCCGAAGCGAACAATCGGCTTGCGGCCGTTGCCTTCACCACGCGTGACGTCCACGGGATGGAAAAGTACCTCAACGCCCACGGCGTTCCCACCGTCGAGCCCATGCACGACAACGAGTTTGGTGTGCACGACCCCGAGGGGAATCTCGTTCTTTTTGTCGAGAGTCCGTATCGCACGGCAACCGGCGAAAAGAGCCTCAGCGGCATCCCCAAGCTGGTCGCCGCTTCGCAGCAGCTACCCTCTGCAACCAGCCATCGCATGATCCATGTGGGCTTTATTGTGGTGGACCGGAATAAGGAGGACACCTTCTGGCGTCAGACCCTCGGCTTCAAGCCCTACTGGCACGGCTGGCAGAGTGACCCCTCGTCCAAAGACGATTACATCAGCCTGCAGGTCCCTGATGGCACAGACTGGCTCGAGTACATGATGCAGCCGAACCGCGACGCTACGCTTCAGCACGCAGGCGTGATGAACCATTTCTCCCTGGGCACCGAACGCATGCAGACCGTATTGGCCCAGCTGCAGGAAAATAAATGTGAAGGAAAGGCCTGCACCTCCATCCAGGCGGGCCGGGACGGCAAAATTCAACTCAACCTCTACGACCCGGACCTGACCCGCGTGGAGTACATGGAATTCACCAACGCCATGAAGCCGTGCTGCTCAGACTTCACAGGCACCATGCCGGGCCCGCGCGAAAGCGAGTAACCGCTACCCAGCTCCTCGGCAGTCTGAGCGAAGCCCCGCAGGGACGAAGTTAAGACCCCCGCAATCGTTTACAAGTAACATGGAATCGTTTCCGAGGAGTTCTGAGTGTTTCGTCTTCGTGCCGTCGTCCCATCTCTCGCCCTCCTCGCCGCGGGCGCGTTCACCATCGTCGCCCAGCAACCCGCTACCTCCACGGAGCGCCCGCCCGCCACGCCCCTCATCACTCCCGACCCCTCTTTCAGCGTCTGGTCCAAC
>CAXTGN010000332.1:4174-5979 GCA_964243455.1 uncultured Acidobacteriaceae bacterium | reverse complement strand
TCAAGGGTCGCTGTGGCCGTGCCCTGCCCGCTGTCGCCGCAGTTCACTTTGCGCGACGACCAGCCGGTCGTCGATGTAGGGTAGGCGTCGGGTTCAACGCGAGCCACCTCACCCCCGGAGCCGTAAGCGTTTCGCGCTGTGTTCCACCGGTCCTGCGCCGTCTGAGCCTGAGCTGTGGTCTGCGACGCGGTATCCGTCGCGTCATCGTAGCCCACCCCGGGCGCAGCCACCGGCTCTAGCTGGCGCTGCTCATCTTCGTTCAGCGTGCCACCGTTCAGATACCGGAAGGCCACAACCTTCTCCGCGATGAAGTAGCCCGGCTGCAGAACACCCAGCTCACTTTTGGCGAAGTTCTCCGGCGCCACCGGACGATGTGCGGGCACAAAGACATCTGGCTCGAAATCCGGTCCGCACGCCTGCATCACGGCGGCCCCACCGACGACAAGCAGCAAAACACACACAAGACCCTTCCGGTTCACCGAAGCTCCTTCAACACTTTCTGTGGATCGTCATGATGCCATCCGCCGTCGGCAAACAGGTACACACGCATGCCGTGCAGGTCCTCCGGCCATGGCTCGCGCGTAGATAAGCCGATGGCTCCGGCGCACATCGGTTCCCGCACTGTCACAAAGGGATCGTCTTGTCCTCGGACTCCCGGTTCCATGCGGAAAAACATCGGCACGGCCTCATCGACCGGCAGGCCTGCCATCCATCGATCGCCCGAACACCAGCTCGCCAATGCCGTGATCGAGAGCGGCATTTGCGCCGGCATACCCCCGCGCACGTGGTTCAGCACCGCCCGATACCACGCACGCTCCGACCGTCGTGCGTCGAAGTCAATCTGTAGCGCGGAGGAGCCACGAACGTCGGCAAGTGATTGCAGGACCACTTCGGACACAGCCCTTGCGGTCGCTTCCGTCAGTTGCGGCGCGTGTGTTTCGATGCGGACCACGGTGATCCGCCGCAGCCGCGGGTCCGAAGGCAGGCGCAGACCATTCCGTTGCAGCGCGGTGTGGAGAGACAATCCAGTCAGCAAAACCGTGCGGTCAAGCGACGCTACCGCTGTAGTGGTCGGATCGATGCCGCTCAGATCCTCGCGCCGCTCCCACGTCCAGAGCGTGCGAGATGGCATAGCTTCCATGCGGGAATGAACGCGGGACGTAGACTCATCCGAGCGAAGAGCCAGCAGGATCAACGCCGTTCCACACATCAACGCTACCTGCGAACGACCCATCGTATTTCGAAGCATGCCGCTGGGATCGTCGGATCGTCAAGGTGAAAAGGAATTTGCGGCTCAGGTCGAACGAAGGTGTGAGCCTCGCAACTCAGGACCTCCGTAACCTCCGATGTACCTTTCCACCCGAATCCGTACGCTCGAGCCGGTCTCGGATTTACCTCTGACAAACGGCATTGTCGTGGGTGTCAGCGCCTTTTGCGCGAAACCAAGCGGCCCCAAGCAGTGCCCAAATAGTTGTTGCAGCTGGCTTCCGCCAAATCCGAATAGCTGACCACAAACCCGAGAGCCGGGGCGGGAGATCGATGAGTGCATTCGCCTGTTGACAATAGTTCAGTGTTTCGCGATCCGTGGTCGCCGAGCTTTCCGATCCTCAGTTGCTTATCTGCTGTTTCGGTACCGATCGCCACTTACGGAGCGTTGCTGTGGAGCACACGAGTGATCAGCGCCGCAAATCGGGGATCGGACTGCCAGGAACTCCACTTCGGCTCGGAGGGCAGCGAAATCATGAAGGGGGAACGCGCATCGAACGCTTTATCCAACCACGCAAAAGCCTCAAGACGATCGTTGA
>CAXTGN010000332.1:2464-4164 GCA_964243455.1 uncultured Acidobacteriaceae bacterium | reverse complement strand
CTTTGCGGAGTCTGATGGGTGAGCTGCTCCACAACCGCCAGAGCCTCCGACCGCCGGCCCGCTCGCCCAAGCGCGTATCCACGTTCGGCCGTGAGCAGCGGCGGTTCGAAACCGTTCGTTTGCTTGAACGCGGTCAACACGGCGAGCGCCTGATCATACTTATGCTGCGCGTTCATGATCTTCGCCAGGCCCCAGTAAGAAACGGGATAGCGAGGGTCGACTCGAATAGCCTCACGATAGTGACGAAGCGCCGCATCGTAGTTGCCCCCGTAGTACTCAGAACAGCCGAGCTCTGCGATGAGCGATGCCGAGTTGGGATCATAGGTAAGCATCCGGTTCAACATCTCTGCCGCGTTTGTATGTCGTCCGGCCTGCCCGATGAGGTGCGCGGTACAGGTAAGCGTACTGATCGCGGCTTCTTCTGCCCCGGCCGCATTCATCTCCGCCGCGGCCGCTGACGGCTTCCAGTCGTACAACAGGTGGATGATCCCCAGGGTTCCGTGAGCTTCTCCCAGTGACGGGTTCAACTCAACCGCGTGCTCGGCGAGGCGTCGTGCCTGCGGCATGTGCTCCCGCGGAGCCTCGAAATACACAGCCAGAAACGCGTGAGCACTCGCCAAAGAAGACCATGCCAGATCAAACTCCGGGTCGAGCGACACTGCCTTCTGAAAGTGTTCCATCGCCTGATGCAGTTGGGCTGGATTGTCGCTGCGAGCAAGTTCATCGCCTCGAAGGAACTCGCGATACGCATCCGGGTTGGAAGTCAGACTGCGAAGACTTCGCCCCGGGTTGAGCGCGGAGCTTTCTAGATGAAGCTTGTCGATAACGTCTCGTTGTATATCTGCTTGAACAGGACGCAGGTCTTCACGTTCAACGATGTACTCGCGGTCAAAAAGAACGGTGCCGTCACCGGTATCGCTTAGTTCCGCCAAAAGTGAGGTGTGGTCCGGATTGCGACGCAACTCGCCTGTAAGTACGAACGCAACTCCAAGTGATCTGCCTGTCTCCAGAGGGTTCGCACTGGGCGTCCGGGAGCGGAACACCGCATTCCGGGAAATGAGCTTCAGCGCGGGAAGTCGAGACAGCTGACGGATAAGGTCATCGGTCAACCCGTCACAAAGAAGGTCATTGTTCGGTCCGCCCGTATGGTTCACGATGGGCAAAATCGCAAGTGACGAAATTGGCACCATCGGTGGCGGAGGCATCTTGCGCCTGACAAAAATCGAGGCGGTCGTAACAGCGACAAGAGCTAACCCGACCAGAATTGCAAACCGCGCAATCCAGCGACGGCGTTTGAGGCCGTAGCTTTGAGCTGGCGTGCTCGTTCCAGCAAGTGCGTCCTGACTGACGTGCTCCACTGGTCGGGTTTCCGGGATGCCGGGCGGGCTGATGCGACGTTGCAGGACGGCGACGTAGCTGACCTTGGGTACGTCGATGATCAGTGTGTCGTCTCTGCCTTCATCCACGTAGTACTCGCGAAGCCTGGCGCGGAGCCGGCCCGCCTCGACACGAACTGTAGCGTCGATCGAGGGATCGTAGCTGGTGTCGCGGTCGAATACGTCGAGCGCGATGGTGTACTCCTTAACTGCATTCGGGGGTACCTTGAGGGCAGATTCGACAAGATAGCTCAGGAAGCGCCGGCTGCGCTCGGCCTTGGCGAAGACATGGGAGTCCAGGACACGTTTGAGCGCCTGGTTCGC
>CAXTGN010000332.1:0-2454 GCA_964243455.1 uncultured Acidobacteriaceae bacterium | reverse complement strand
CCGCGCGATCGACCGTCATTGATTCAGCGAGCATCCGCGAAGGCTCCTGTAACTGGCTGAAAGATCTGTCGCAGCACGTAACTTACGGCACGGAACTGTAGTGTACCGCCCTGAAAGGAGCAGAGTCGCCATAGTTTTGCGGCACATGCCGTCAAAGGAGACCTACCTTGAAGCTTCCCGTGCACACACCAAACCTCGCCGCCGCCATCTTAGCGGCGATCGCTTTTCTCTCACCTGCCTTCGTCGAGGCGCAACTGCCGGTGGACGCCTCAAACGCCACGCCGTTGGTTTCCGGTTTGGAAGGACCACGTGGTCTCATCTTTGGACCGGATGGCGCGTTGTACATCGCCGAGGCGGGCACGGGAGGCACGCTTTCCACGGTCGGCCTCTGCACCCAGGTCGTTGCTCCGATCGGTCCGTCGCTTGGTGGCACAACGGCACGAGTCAGCAAGTTCCTGAACGGAAAATTGTCGGTTCTAGCGTCCGGATTGCCGTCCAGAGTGAGCGGCGTGGGCGACGTCATCGGAGTTGCGGACGTCGCGTTCCTTGACGGCAACCTTTATGCACTCCTTGGCGGCGGCGGCTGCTCGCATGGCAATCCCACGCTGCCGAATGGGATCGTGAACGTCAAGTGGGACTACATCACGGATCTGAGCCTGTTCGTTCAGGAGCATCCGCCGGCGTACAACTCGTACAACGACTTCGAACCGGATGGCGTGCCGTACTCAATGGTCGCGGAGGATGGGGCGCTCTATGTCGCGGAGCCCAACCACGCACAAATCTTCAAGGTCACGCCGGAAGGCGCTACCAGGCTCACGTATGACTATTCGTTTCACCTTGGAGATGTGACGCCAACCTCGATCGCGTTCCGCGAGGGCAACCTGTATGTCGGAAACCTCGGGATCTTTCCGATCCGCACGACCACCGAGCGGGTGACCACCTTATCGAAGAATGTGTTCTTCTATGACACGGCGCCAGGCTTTCAACCGAAGCCTTCAGAGGTTGGCCATCTTCAGTTGGCCGCGTCACGTGCGGGATTTACGACGATCGTGAGCTTGAAATTCGGCCCGGACGGACTGCTGTATGTGCTCGAATTGTCCGACGCGGCCGGCAATCCAACGCCCGGGATGGGGAAAGTTGTGCGGGTAAACACGAACGGCAAGCTCGAGGATGTCGTGGTCGGACTCAATGTGCCGAGCGGCATGACGTTTGGTCCTGATAATGCGCTCTATATCTCGAACTGGGGAGCGGGGGGACCGGGCGCAATCTTGCGGATCGTGGTTCCTTAGGCATCGCTGAGAGAGCCGGGTGTTCTCGACTTGAGGATGCCCGGGCGACCTATCCGAACTTTACGCCAAATCGCCTGTGCGCTCGTCCAGCCAACTGACGTGAACTCTTTTGGGTTTGGCGCATAGAGTGTTGGGCATGTCTGCGGCAGAGGAGGCCGCCAGTATGCCCAAGAGGACCAGAAAGCATGGCGCCCGGAAGACCGTCCTTCGCCTGCCAGACCTCGATCATTCGAAGACCTCAGTATTGAACAGCTTGAGTTCGCCGCGGTCGCGGCGCAACTACAAGTTCGCCATGGAGCAGTTCATCGATTGATACTGTTCGGAGCCGAGACTCGCGCTGAATCGGACCGTCGTTCTCCGCTTCGCCTACACCTAGAATCGCTCGGATTGGCTGCGGGTACGATCAATCAGCGGCTCGCGGCGGTCAGGCGGCTAGCCTACGAAGCGGCGGACTCGGGTCTGCTGAGTCCGGAACTCGCTGCTGGCATACGGCGAGTCAAGGGCGTGAAGCAACTCGGCTGCCGCGCGGGTAACTGGCTCAACAAAGATCAGGCACGGTTGCTACTTGAAAAAGCGAATGGGAGTGGCCTACGCCCTGTCCGAGACGTCGCTATGATCTCGATTCTGCTCGGTTGCGGTCTGCGCAGAGCGGAGCTGTCGGCCTTGCGAAGGGAAGATATTCAGATCCGACAAGGCCACTGGGCCATCGTTGACCTTGTCGGCAAAGGCAATCACGTCCGGACCGTTCCTATGCCGATCTGGGTGAAGGGAGCCGTGGACAGGTGGCTGACAGCTGCATCAGTGACGACGGGTCGAGTGTTCAGGGCAGTGAGTCGTCATGGAACCGCCTGGGGAAACGGCATCTCCGAAAACGTCGTTTGGTATGTGGTCAGAAGCTGTGCCCAGTGTCTGGAACTCGACCACCTCGCACCTCATGATCTTCGGCGCACCTGCGCAAAGCTCTGCCATGTGAATGGCGGCGAACTGGAGCAAATACAGTTTCTTCTCGGTCACGCCTCCGTCCTGACAACAGAACGCTACCTCGGATGCAAGCAGAACTTGGAAGAGCCCGTAAACGATCGCTTTGGCTGCCTGTTCCCTGGAGATGTCGATTCGCGATAGCGCCTGTAATCACCAAGTAGCAATCACGTCCGTTTCTTCTGTC
>CAXTGN010000331.1:3563-5981 GCA_964243455.1 uncultured Acidobacteriaceae bacterium | reverse complement strand
CCTGCGGGGCTGCACATATCCTGTCGCGATCTCCGGCATTGATCCGCCGAAGTGTCTTTGGCCACGCCCACTGCCGTACGCATGGTTGCGCCTCAGGACGCCTTCGCCCAGCGATAAACTGGTGTGGAGCCGAGCCGCCAAGATCGGGCGTTTACGGCCAAGCTGAATTCGTTGATCCCGGCCTTCTTCAACCCGCGCTTCCGTTCCCTGCCCCGGGCCAACCTCCTTGTGCTCAGTTGCCTCGCGGCGGCCTTTCCTCTTTCGCACTTCCCTCACCTGCAGCCCAACTTCTGGCTCACCCTCCCGCTGCTCGGCATCACCCTGGGCACGGTTGATACGTTGCGCTGCATGCGCACACGGTGGGACTTCTACCATGGCGGCGTCATCCTCTGCGCCTACATGGATCTGATGGTGCTGACCCTCGTGCTGTTCCTGCTGCTCTATCCCGCGTTCACCTGAGCGCTCCTGGCCCGGCCTAGCCTGTAAACTGGGGTCTCAGACAGAATGCCTTCCTCAGACCGCCAATCAGGCTCAAAGTTTTACCTCACCACTCCCATCTATTACGTCAATGCGCGTCCGCACATCGGGCACGCGTATACGACGATCGTGGCAGACGTGCTTGCCCGCCGCCACCGTCTGTTGGGAGATGACACGTTCTTCCTGACGGGTACGGACGAGCACGGTCAAAAGATCGAACGCAGCGCTGCGGCGGCCGGCATCCCGCCCCAGCAGTTCGCTGATAGAGTCTCGGCGGAGTTTCGGCAGCTCTGGGACCGCATGGGCCTGACCTACAACCGCTATATCCGGACGACCGATCCAGGCCACAAGCGCGGTGCACAGAAGCTGTTCGCCGACCTGTACGCGCGCGGTGCCATCTATCTAAGCTCGTACACAGGCCAGTATTGCGTTTCGGAAGAGATCTTCGTCGAAGGCCCTCCGGGCACGATAGGGCCGGACGGCAAGCCAACCGAGACCGTGACCGAGGAGAACTTCTTTTTTCGACTCGGCGCGTATCAGGGTCAACTGATCAACCTAATCGAGTCAGACGGGCTCCAGATCAAGCCCGAAACCCGCAAGAACGAGGTCCTGAGCTTCCTGCGGGGGAACGTGACGGAAGCGGGCGTCACGCTTGCGTATTCCGATGCAGGCGCCCCCTACGTGCCCGGCGCGCTTCGCGACCTGTCCGTCTCCCGCTCGAGCTTCACGTGGGGAATTCCCGTGCCGAGGGCCATTCAGCAGGTTGCCGGAGCGAAGGAACAGCACGTGATGTACGTCTGGCTTGATGCGCTCGCCAATTACATGACGGCCATCGGCTACGGCAGCGACGACCCGAAAGACCTTGCGGAGTACAACCATTACTGGCCAGCCGATCTTCACATCATGGCCAAGGAAATCACGCGTCAGCATTGCGTGTACTGGCCGGCCTTCCTGCTGGCAGCCGACCTGCCTACGCCGAAGGCCGTCACCGCCCATGGCTGGCTGCTCTTCGACAACGCAAAAATGTCCAAGTCTCGCGGCAACGTCGTGCGCGCCGAGACCATCCTCGACGCCTTTGGCGACCACGTCTATGGCAAGCCGTTTCCGGACGCCTCGAAGACGGAGAGGGATCTCTTTGCCGCCGACGTCCTGCGCTACTTCCTGCTGCGTGAGATCCCCTTCGGCCAGGACGGTAGCTTCAGCTTCGACGCGCTCGTGACCCGCTACAACGCCGACCTCGCCAACGGCTATGGCAATCTTGTAAGCCGAACGGTCGCAATGATCGAGAAGTACTTCGGGGGAATCGTTCCCTCACCCCGCTTCGAAGGTGAGGCTGCAAACTCATCGGGTCCCGATGGCTTGGATGAGGCTCTGCTCGGAGACAGCGCAACCGCCTTGCAGGGCCGGATCCGAGCACTCGGCGAGACCGATTTCGCCGCCGTTCTGGGGGAGATCGCTGCTTTTATTGGCGTCGTGGACGGCTTCATCACGGCAACGGTACCTTGGAAGCTCGCCAGGGATCCCGCCCGTGCAGGCCGACTCGCAACTGTCCTGTACCAATGCGCCGAAGCCGTTCGTTGGTGCACCAGCGTCCTCCATCCCTTCTGTCCAACGGTGACCGCAAAGGTCTGGACGCAGCTGGGACTGGGGGACATCCGCGATGCCGTTTCCAATGGCGATCTCGCCGTTCTGCACTGGGGCGGGCTCGAACCCGGCGTCCGACTCAGCCAACTCGCCCCCATCTTTCCCCGTGCCGAAAAGGCACTCGCCCAGGTGATGATCGACATGGAAGAATCCCGTAACGCCTCCACTCCACTCAAAGCCGCGACAACCCCCACAGCGGCAGCCCCTGTCGCCGGCAGTTCAACTGATCCTGCCGCCGCCCCGCGTACCAGCTCCCTCGAGGTGCCCGGTGGACCGCTGCCTGTCGGCGGCAGCACG
>CAXTGN010000331.1:0-3553 GCA_964243455.1 uncultured Acidobacteriaceae bacterium | reverse complement strand
CGCGCGCCGACAAAGGATTGGCACAGATCATGATCGACATGGAAGAAGCCCGCAGCACCCCAGCCCCGAAGACTGTATCCTCAACCCCCACCACCCAAAGCTCAACCGACCCCGCGGCGGCTCCGCGCACCAGTTCGCTGGATGAGCCAACGGGGACCCTCTCGGTCGGTGGAAGCAATGCGGCATCCGCCACCCTGCCCACCACGCCCGGCCCTTACACCGAGGCACCGGCGAGCGGCGTCTTCGGCAATGTCCCAGGCGCCATCCCGGCTCCGGTAACCGAGGAAGCGGCCACGATCACCATCGACGACTTCCTGAAGGTGGAACTGCGTGTAGCTCAGGTGCTTGTCGCCGAGCGCATCCCCAAGGCGGACAAACTGCTGCGCCTCGAGGTCGATCTCGGCACCGAGAAGCGGCAAATCCTCTCCGGCATCGCCCAGTGGTATACCCCGGAGGACCTGATCGGGCGCCGCATTGTGGTCGTCTCCAACCTTGCACCCCGCAAAATGCGCGGTCTGGAGTCTCATGGCATGCTGCTCGCCGCCAGCGAGGGTGCGGATGGCAAACCGGTCTTGGCGACCTTTGGCGAAGAGATCGCTCTGGGATCCCGGGTCCGTTAGGGGCGGGTCCAACCCAACTTTTTCAGGGCGGCCTGGTTCTGCTCCCGAAGGAACGCCAGGTTCTCCGCCAAGGCTTGCTCGCCTTCACAGAAGGGATGCGGCGCCAGCCGAAACGTCACGTCCAGCACACCATCGGAGTGCAGCTCCGCCCACTGAAACACCAAGGGAACATGCAGGCGCGCGGCAACCCGCAGCGGGACCTCCGAAAGCGGCGCCCCCAGGTACGGATCTGCCAGAAAGACCACCGACTTCCCTCCTTGCAGGGACGCCTTGACCCGCCTTAACAGCTGCGCATCCGCCTGCAATGCCTCAATGCGGTGCGGCCATCCGAAGACCAGAAAGTCATGGTCTCCGACCACTTTGCCGGGGTCCGAAACCACGGCGGGCTCGGTGCCGCCCACCTCAAGACCCACGCGAAGGGGCACCTCTGTCAGCGGAAGGTGCGTCCACGTGTACAGCTTGGGCCCTGGAGCCTGAACCACCTCAGCCCCGCTCACGCGGTACGGGATGGGAAAGTCGCCGCCAAAACTCAGCTCGCGAAGCCAGAAGTCCAGCATCATCACGGTTGTGAAAGGGCCGTTGCCGCCCATGCGGGAGATCAACCGTCCATGGATTCGCGCCATGGTCAGCGCGGCCCGAAACCACATGCCGCGCGGAAGGGTATGCCGAACCAGCGCGGCCTGTCGCGACAGAGGAAGGTACGCGGCCAGACGCTTAAGACTGTACCGGACCGTACCACTCACCTTCCTACGGCTGCCTAAGGCCGATTCCGGCCGTACCGCGACCAGGCGTTCCGACGGGGCCCGCCGGGCGTGCAACCAACGAGCCATCACGAGAGATCGCACGAGGCAAGTATCACCCGCCCCTTACTGTAATGCCATTCACCCAAAGGTGGGATGGCGCAGGATATGCTCAACGTCGTGCTGATTGATTCACATTGTCACATAGACGATTACGCCAACCTTCCCGAGGTCCTATTGCGTGCACAGGAGGCCGGAGTTGGCGCTCTGCTTGCCATTGGCATCGGGGACGGCCCGTCCACCATGCATCGCGCCCTGGAGTTAGCTCAGGCAAACACCCGCCCGGAGCTGCGATTGTTTGCCAGTGCGGGCATTCACCCCCAGGAAGCTCATCAGGCAACAGAGGAAGCTCTTGCCGGCCTGGAGCAGCTGGTCGGGGATCCCCTGTGCATCGCCGTCGGTGAGATCGGCCTGGACTACTACCATCGGGACAATCCCGACGTCGACGTCCAGCAAGCGGCCTTTGTGGCCCAGATGAAGATCGCCTCCCGTGCCGGGAAGCCCGTCACCATCCACTGCCGCACCTCGGAGCTTGCCGGCAAGGAGGTCAAGGAGCGATTCGGGGATCGCGACGCCTGGGAAGATCTACTGACGCTGCTCAGCGAGCACTGGACACCCACAGGGCTGCCCGGCATCATGCACTGCTTCTCAGGCAACGCGGGGCACGCTGAGCGCTCCCTTGCTGCCGGCTTTTGTCTCTCGTTCGCCGGAAATCTCACCTACCCGAAGAGCCTTACCCTGCAGGAAGTGGCGAAAACCGCGCCCGCCGATCGCATCCTCGTCGAAACGGACGCTCCCTTTCTGACCCCGCAAAGCCGCCGTGGCCAGGGCAATGAGCCGGCGTACGTCGCCGAAACCGCCACCTTTCTCGCAAAGCTTCGCGGCACCACGCCTGAAGACATCGCGGCGCTGACAACGGCGAACTTCGGTCGCCTCTTTCCGTCGGCAGCCGCCCCGAAGACGCGCGCGGCGTCATACTGAACATCGCGCCCATAAGATTCAGGAGAACCGCATGCCCGCAGATCAAAGTTTCGACGTCGTCAGCAAGGTGGAGGTCCAGGAGGTGAAGAACGCCCTGGACCAGGCCTCCAAGGAGGTCAACGCCCGCTTCGACCTCAAGAGCTCAAAGTCCACGATGGGTCTTGAAGGTACGGAGACCATTCAACTCGCGAGCCAGGATGAATACACCCTGAAGTCTGTCATCGAGATCCTTTCCCAGAAGCTCGTCAAGCGCGGCGTCTCGCTCAAGAACCTGGAATACGAGAAGATCGAGCCTGCGTCGAACTCCTCGGTTCGACAGAAGATCAAGCTCAAACAGGGCATCAGCTCCGACGCCGCAAAAAAGATCGTCGCTCTCGTGAAGGACTCCAAGAAGAAGGCGCAGGCCTCCATCCAGGGCGACACCGTCCGGGTCACCAGCAAGGACCGCGACACGCTGCAGGAGATCATGGCGCTGTTACGCGGTAAAGATCTGGGGCTGGAGCTTCAGTTTACGAACTTTCGTTCCAGCTAATCACAAAACCTCGGCAGGCGTTCGACAGAGCTCCGTGGCCCCGCTCCCTTGTCTCCTTCCTGCTACTCTAAGCAAGCGTGGGGTCCATTTCCATCTCGACAGCGGCCGAAGTCTTTGATCTTGTTCGGGATGATCTGACAGCGGTGGAAATCGAATTCTCTCGCCAGTCCGCCTCGCCCGTCCAGGTCGTGACTGAAATTGCCACGTACCTGATGGCCGGCGGCGGCAAGCGTATCCGTCCCATGCTCCTGCTGCTCTCCGCAAAAGCCTGCGGGAGCAACTCGGACGCTCGTCTCCGTCTCGGCGCCGTGGTCGAGATGCTACATACCGCCACGCTGGTCCACGACGACATCATCGACGAGGCCAGTACCCGGCGTGGCCGTCCCTCCTCGAACACCACCTGGGGCAATGCGAAATGCGTGCTCGCCGGTGACTGGCTGTACATGCAGGCGTTTCAGAGTGCGCTCGCCGAGCGCAAGTTCCGTGTGTTGGACCTGCTCATCTCGCTCACCCAGCAGATGGTCGAAGGCGAGCTGTTGCAGATGGAGAAGTTGGGCCATCTGATCAACGAAGAAGAATATTTCGACCTGATCTTCCGCAAGACTGCCTGTCTCTTTCAG
>CAXTGN010000330.1:0-6008 GCA_964243455.1 uncultured Acidobacteriaceae bacterium | reverse complement strand
ACCATGCCGCTCAGGCTGCCACGGAGAGACCAGGGCCGCCAAGCTGACAAGGCCGGTGAGACATCCAACCCCGTCAGCGACACCACCCCGACGTCCAACACCACCGCCGACCTCGCCCCGCTCAGGCAAGGTCCGGCGCGTGTTCAGGATCAGCGGATCAGGTGTTCACGATGGACCGGATTGGACGTTCAAGATCACCGGAATATGCACCCGTTGCCCCGCGAAACGGCTGATCAAGGTCGTGCCGCTCATGTCAGACAGCCAGAACTCCATCAGCACGACGTGCGGCCTGAAGCTGTCCTTCAGTGTTACGCCGAGTGCGCCCGTGCCGGCCTAGGCTGCCTGCATGCCGGCCCGCTCAATCCCGCGCACGAACGTGCGGGCGACCGGCCCGTCATCCTCAATGACCAGAACGCGAGGGTCGTGCTGCGGCGCGGTCGTTGCACTCTCTGGCGTGTCCATCCTGAATTTTCTTTCATCCTGAGACTTGGCTGAGCGACTCGTCGAATGAGCTCTGCCCCGGCACGTCAGGCTTTATAGCTATCGGCATTAGTCGGCCTGTCCCGAGTTACCGGCCTCATCTGCCGTTATAGCCAGTTAATAAGGTGTCATGTTGAGGTTTGTTAGTTTTTGCTGCGGATATGATGACCCTTGGCTGGGCCAGCTTCACCTTCACACCCTGCTCGGCTGCCGCATGCGCCCTCATGGTTCCCAAGTCGCTGCAACGAATGGTTATGATCGGTCAGGATTTGTTCAAACAATGGAACCTAGCAGCGGGCTGGACGATAGTGGCCCAATCAACCAAGGATTAACCGAGTTGGAAGCATTGTATCAGGTCCTCATCGTCGACGATGACATCGAACTAAGCGCGTCCGTCGCAGAGCAGATCGAGGCTGCCGGCGGCTTCACAACGGGGTCTGTCACGACACTCGAGGCAGCCGAGCATGCTTTGCTCGCCCCGGATGCAGACGTTTCTGCCGTTCTACTCGATGTACGGATGCCGGACGGAGACGGCCGCGACCTATGTGCACGGTTGCGTCGAAACGGGATCGCTTTGCCGATAATATTGGTTAGTGGGCTGGACGGGGAGGATGACGTCGTTCACGGTTTTGATAGCGGTGCTGATGCTTACATGCGCAAGCCGTTCGAGGCATCCGAGTTGATCGCCAGGCTACGTAGGGTTATACCAATGTTCGAGAGGGCTTAGCGTACCCATTTCCTGATGCACACTCTTGTCGTCGTAAACCAATCAGTCACAAGATCAGCCCCGGTGATCCCTGCATGCGTCGCGGCAGCAAGGAAGCCATCTGGCTGGCCAGGGATGTAATCTGGCGCAAAATAGCGTCGTTGCATGGACCTCATCCAGGCTGAGGCCGCCCCGATCCTGGAGCCCCGATTTGCCGGCGACGCCAAGCTTGGAACTAAGACTCTATGTAGAAATGGACACCAGAGTTTGTTGCTGCTTTGGACTGAGTTGCAGCGACAGCAGGCTGAGAACGGCTCTGCAGGTCGTCAATATTTCCTCCTGGTGGTTGTAGTCTTCTATGTTCTGCAACATCTGTCTCACTGCGTGCCGTAACGGCTCTGCCAGTGAGGTAGATTTTGCGTAACCGCGCCGCAGCATCCTTAGATGCTGGGCTTATATTCAATGATGAAACCAGGTGGAGCGTGGCGCATGGATCAGGGGTGCGGGCGCACCAGCCCTGCCCGCATGTGGGGTCAGGCAACGCGAACGTAGCTTGAGCTCTCCAAGTCGAGCATGCGGCTGAGGGCATATACGGCGACCACCACCTCGGTCGTCCGGCGCTCGTCCGTATGCGCGTGCAACCTGTCGCCGATCATCGGCTTTCACCTGATCGTCGTGGTTTCGACCCGGGCTCGCTTGTTGTATTCAGACACGTTCTGCCAAGCCATGCGCTCGTGCTCGGCAATGCTGCAGGTGACCATCCCACTGCGTGGGTGCGGTCTCGGCCGTGCCGCTCGGCACGGCGGTCGCATGTGGTGGGATGACCGCGGCCGCTTCAGGATGGCGCTCGGCGATGCCGGCGCAAATGCGGTCCTGGTCGTACGCGCCACCGTCAGCGGTAAACGACGCCAAGGCCCCTAGCACTTGATCCATGGAAATGGACAAGGAAAGGTTGGATGATGCTGCTTCAGTGGGTGACGGACAAGGGCAAAGTGCAGCATGCCGAGCTGCACTTGAGTGCGCGAGGCAACGTCGTTGCGCCGCACATGCAGGTAGAGACCTTGGGAGAGAATGGCTGGGACTGGAATGTATGGGAGCAGTCTGGCTGCGTGCGGCAGCGGTATGGCCTAGCTGACACATTGGATGAGGCAAAGGCCAAGGCAGAAGGCGCACTGGGCGGCTTGCCTCGGGAGCTTATCCTGGCAGCATAGGCTTCCTGCACCCGCTCTGGTCCTGAACCTAGCCTTATCCCTGGTCTGAACAAACTTAGGTGGTCCCTTCACGATTAAGTCAGGATTATTTGCCAGAAATTATCGCCAGTTAGAATTTGTCAGCACACAGATTAAGCCGTTGTGTACGAGCAAGTAACATGCTCCTATCATAGCATGGTGATGAAAGAGGAATGCGACGTGCAAGTCGCTCTCAACGACGCCATTCTCAACAGGGTCATTCTTGCTATTAAGCAGACTACCTATACCGGGGATCAAAAGGTCACATCAGAAACTCGTTTAATTTGCGACTTGGCTCTGGGTAGATTCGACAGGCTGAAGCTTGCGATGTATCTTGAGGAGGTTTTTGACGTTGAACTCTCAGATGACGTATTGGAACAGGTCGCCACCGTTGCGGACATCATCAAATACATCAGCGGACACTACTTTCAGAACACCAATTTCCTACAGCTAGCTGAGGCTGCTTAGGCGCTGCTTTCAGCATTCCCTGGTGGGCCTGGGTGCAACCAGGAGCATGCATACGGCCTGCAACCGACCTTCGACGATGAAGTCGAGTTGGTCATAGAGTGAGGCGAGGCGCTTGTTCTCCAGCACCCAGGCGTTGGTGCGTTCTACCGGCCGATGGCGCGCGCCCAGGCCTGAGCCGTGCGGCTGGCCGCGCTGGCCGATGCGCGGCTCTTGCTGTGAGTCAGCACCAAAGTGGGACCCTCTCCGACTATAGCGCAAGTTGCTGAGACCGTTTGATGAAACTCGTCCAGGGCGGGATCTCAATCGGCACCCTATCCATCAAACGAATATCCCGATTCTTTCAGTGCCATAGCTTCAGCTTCGAAAGGGGTTCCACTTCGGTGCTGATCCACATCCATGGAGGCCATCATGAACTCGTTGGGGTATGCCGCCCTACCCGCCGCGGATGCCCGCGGACCGGCGAACCACGGCGCCCTCGCCGAGCCCGCCCGGAGAGCCACCGCCCAGGCCCGTCCGGCCGCGTCGGTGCCGCCGTCATCCTGGTCCCTCCTGACCGCCCACGACGCATCCAGCATGCTGGCAGGGCAAGGAAGCCCGGCGGCCCCGCTACTGGGGGCCACCCCGTCCAGGATCCGCCTCGTCCTCACGACTGCTGCAGCACTGACTATCGCGGCCGTGGCAGCATGGTCCCTTCACTTCGGACCTACCACCATCTCATCCGGGCTCGGACCCTATCTGCGCAACGCCCTCTCCGGCCTGGAGGACGCGCCGTCGCCGCCACGCAATCAGCCCGCCGCGCGCGTCCCGCGACCCGCCCTCCCGTCGGTGCTGGCCGCTCCTCCAGATACCGGCCCAAATGACCTACCCACGACCTCGCCCCCCGCCGCTGCACGAAGTTCCTCCGCTCCTCCAGACGCCTGGATCCCGGAAGGTCACGGGATGGAGGAGTTGCAACCGCCCGCGCCGTCGGCCCGGATCGCCGCCATCGCGGCAACCCTGAAGCGCATCGGCCGTCCCGGCGACGCCGAGGCGTTGCTGCAGGCCACCGCGAGCGCTACGGCCCGACCGGCCCCGATCCCGCCAACAGCAAAACCGCTTGCGCCCGCTCCGCCTCGCTGAGCGTCGCGCCCACGCGCACCGCCCCCCGTTCGGCCTCGACCCTCAGGTCCCCAGTCCCACCTGCCGCGGTCACGTAGTGCGCGTATGCGCGCGCTCGGTCCCGGGGCAGGCCGATCCCACGTTCCCGGAGAATTCCCAAGCCGTACTCGGCTCCCAGTCCCCCGCCGGCCGCATCGGCCGACAGCCGCGCCACCAAGTCCCTGGACGACGACTGCGCAACCGCGCCGACCGATCCGGCGCCATCCATTACGCCTACCGACCTCACCTCGTCCGCTGACCCCGCCGGCGGCGCTCGCCCGCTTGCCGGCCTGCGAGCGTTGCCAGTCGCTGTTCTGGCCAAGCCCTCGGTCCCGCCTCCTGCCACCGCCATTGCTGGGGCGGGACGAGCCGCCGCGGATCCCATCGCAACCAGAGCCGAACGCCCCGCGCGCACGCCCTGCGCCTCAGCACGGCGGAACATGGCCGTTGCAGTCACCGCATCGCGCGGCACGCCGTCGCCGTCCCGCAGCATCAGCCCTAGCGCGTATGAGGCACGGCCCATTCCCCGGTCCGACGCCGCCCGATACCACCCCGCCGCGCCAGCGGCGTCCCGCGGCCCACCCCGCGCCGAGTCCATCATCACGGCCACGTCCAGCATCGACTCTGGGTCCCCAGCCGCCGCACCCATCCCATAAGCCCGACGAGCCTCCTCCGGGTCCCGCGGTCCTCCGATCCCTAAATCGGCCGCCGCTCCCCGCGCCGACCAACTTACGGCGCTCTGAGGCACCTGCGCCTGCGTGCCCCACACCACCAACACTGCCCATGCCCCGCCTAGCGCCGCCGGCACTGCCCATGCCGACGCTCCTTCCCACAGGTTTTGTTTCGCCATAGACTTCCCTCCGGATGTCAAGATCGGAGGATGCCAACCCATGACCCGTCTTGTCCAGAACGCGTTCCGCGTAGCCTCCCTGCTCGGCGCGACGGCCGGCGCCGGCTGCGCCAGCGATCAAGCACCTATCACCGCCGTGCTATCCCCGCCCCCGGCCGCCCTTCACAGCACCTTGACCCCCGCGCCGGCCGTCGACCCCGTCCCGGCTGTGCCCGGACCCTCAGCGGGCGCCGAGTCGATAACCGTGCCATTCGAGGCAGGCGCCGTCATCACGCCGGCAGCCGCGGCAGTTCTGGACGGCGCCGCCCGGCTCTACCGCACCGCCGGCCCCGAAGTGATGATTGTAGCCGGTCACAGCGACACGTCGGGCGCGGGACCGCGCCGCGAGATGGACAACCTGATCCTCTCCGCCCGCCGTGCCGACGCCGTCAAGCAAGCCCTCGTCGACCGCGGCATCCCCGCCTCCCACCTGCAAGTCACCGCCGTCGGCGAGGCAGAGCCCGTGCAGGGCATCGCACCCTCCAGGTCCGCCGTCGTCACCTGGCGCTGACCCTGGCGCCCAGCTCCCGCCCGTTCCCGTCCTCCACGGCACAGTGATGCCCAACGTCTGCGCGTGGTTCAGGATCTACCATTTTCAGGTAACACAGGGCGCGTGGCAATCGCCGGCCTGTAAGGGCCAGATTTCGGTGGGAAGGGCGTCCTGTGCGAGAGGCGACAAGCCTTCCCCAGTCAAGCTCGCTTGGGCTGAAGCGGTCCCAGGCCTAGCAGGGTCAGCCAGTGCGGATGGCCTTGGCCGATCGTCAGCTCGCGCGGGCTCTTGCCCCGGCGCTCGGCATGCCGGCTGCGCATGAAGCGCCGATGGTTCAGGAAAAGGCGCAGTAGGTCCAGGTATGAGTTGCCCAGGTGGCGGCGCAGGGTGAAGTAGGTGCGCAGCCTCGAGTTGAGGTTCTCCACCAGCGAGCTGCTGCACGGCGCGCAAGCCCTGCCCGGCATCGGCGATGGTGTAGTCAGGATTGAACCCCTGCTCGGCGGCATCGAGCAGGTGCACGCCCCAGGTGTCGGCGTCACGGCGCTGCTCTGCCGCTGATCTTCCCCGGCCTTCGTGGACGGGTCACGCTACGCGGGCGGCTGTCTCCTC
>CAXTGN010000329.1:257-6010 GCA_964243455.1 uncultured Acidobacteriaceae bacterium | reverse complement strand
TCCCCGGCGATCAATACATCGGCGGCGTTGAGCCCGCCATTCTGCACCTGATCTTCTCGCGCTTCTGGACCAAGGTCATGCGCGACCTCGGCCTGATCGGGAACGCCGAGCCTGTCCAGCGCCTGTTTACGCAGGGCATGGTGATCAAAGACGGCGCGAAGATGTCCAAGTCCAAGGGCAACGTGGTCTCGCCCGACGAGATGATCGACAAATTCGGCGTGGATGCCACCCGTGTGTACTCGCTGTTTGCCACCTCGCCCGACCGCGAGCTCGACTGGCAGGAGGAGGGCGTCGCCGGGGTGAGCCGCTTTCTGGCCCGCTTCTATCGGCTCGCCATCAAGTACGCGCCTTTGATCCGCGAGGTCGAGACGCCGCGAGGCGACGAGATCAACCCTGCCGCAAACAGCGCGCAGACACCGGCGGGCGCTGCGCTTCTCCGAACCCTGCACCAGACCATCGCCAAGATCACGGAAGACTTCAACGGCCGCTGGCACTTCAACACCTCGATCAGCGCGGTCATGATCCTCGTCAACGAGATCGCGGCAGCCGAAGCCAAAATGGACTCGGGCGAGGTGCCTGCGATCGTGGTCGCCGAGCTGCTCCGCTCGGTCACCCTGATGCTTGCACCCTTTGCGCCCTTCCTGTCGGCGGAGCTGTGGGAGCAGCTCGGCGGCACGGGACACGTCTTCCGGCAGCCATTTCCGGTCGCGGACCCGAACCTCGCGAGGGAAGACGAGGTTGAGATTCCCGTGCAGATCAACGGCAAATTGGTTGCCGTGGTGAAGGTCGACGCCGGCGCGGATGACGAGACCATCAAGGCCATCGCCATCGCGGACGAGAAGGTCGTCGCGCGGCTTGCCGGCAAAACACTGGTCAAAGTCATCGTCGTCAAGGGCAGGCTGGTCAACCTGGTGATTCGTTAAGACTGCGCGTGAACCTCGAGCCGGCGGACCGGGCTGCGCCGCCGCAGTCCGGCCCGCATGGCATTCTTCAGGCGGTCCAGCAGGACCGCGAGGCCGATGCTGAGCGCGATGGCGGCAAGCAGCATGAGCCAGCCGCCCCGCCAATCGGGGATCGCTCCGCCGTACACGCACACGACAAAGAGAAAGAACGGCCAGTGCAGCAGATACAGCGGGAAGGTGCTGTCGGCGACGAGCCGGACCTGGGCGGCGGCCCCTTTTGGGACCGGCGGGAGATAGCGGTCCAACCCCAGCAGCACGGGAAGCAGCAGCACTGCAAGGAAGCTGCCGACCAGGAAGTAGCTCACGCTCAGACGATCCAGCCAGTGCAGTGTCTCGCCGTGGAAGAGCCTCTGTCCCAAGGCAAAGGTCCCGACGAAATGCGTAAGTGTCGCGGTCCTGGCGGTTACCGTGGTGGTCTCCAGCACCCGCGCGATGGGCTGTCGCAGCAGCCACACCACGGCAAGGTAGGCTGCCAGTGCTGTCACGGCCAGGGGCAGTCCCGCCCTACGCGCATGGAGCCGTTTGTAGACCTCGTAGAGTCCCACGCCCAACAGCCAGATAGGGAACAAAAGGGTGATGGCCGGGCCGGACAGCAGCAACAGCGCGGGCACAACCACCCAGCGCGCCCGCGGCGCATACCGCCAGACGCCGTAGAGAGCGTAATACACGCACTCAAACGACAAGGACCAGAAGGGGCCGTTCGACAGCGGCGGCGAGCCATAATCCCACCAGCCCACCGTGAAAGTGAGATTCTGCAGCGCCTCCATGGGGATTTCGGCCCAGTGAAAGGGCAGCACCATGGTGCGGTAAACCGCGGGCGACCAGCAGGCCGCGGCCGGCTCCAGCAGAAAGGTCAGCAACAGCATGGGCGCGACCACGGAATAAATACGGGAGGCCCGGTCGATCCAGTAGGAGCGCCCATCGGCGACCCGCGCGACGGTGACATACCGGATGACAAACCCGGACAGCACGAAGAACACGCAAACGGCGAGGTTCCCGGACCGCTCCGAGATGATGGGGCCGGCTGCGACGAAGTGCAGCGGCATGTGGCTGAGAGCGACGGCCACGGCGGCCGCAAACCGGAGTACGTCGAGCAGAACGGAGGCGTTTCTGCCGAAGAATTGTCTGCCTTCGCTCGCGGGCATCGCTTTCGCCCATTATATGCAGCGGCCTCGGCGTTCACCCCCGGTGCAGTAGCCTTGAGACAGGAGATCGACAATCCCCGCAGCAGCCACCATCGACCGCTCACACCGTGTTCCCCTTCGCGGCACCCAGTCACTGGTGGGCGTGATGAGCTTCGTCTGGAAACATCCTTCGCTGACGGGGATGGAGCTGCTTTGGCGCTGGCTTGCGGCCGTACCCCTGCTGTGGCTGGCCTGGCATGCTCTCGCGCGGACAGCCGGTGTCATTCCGTTGGACAGCGTCGCGTTGGGCAGCATGACCTTCTTCGAGCCGGTGCGCTCGGTGACGGTTCTGGCGTCCCAGGCGGACCTTTACCTGCCGCTGCTGCGGCATACGGCGCGTTGGTGGGTACCCCTGGCTGTTCTTTTCTGGGGTGCCATGTCTGCCCTGGGCAGGACGACGGTGCTGTGGCGTGCCGACCGCACACTGCGCCCCCGCTGGGCGCTGATGTTGGCCTTTCGCCTCTTGCGCGCCCAAATTTTCTTCGGGCTACTCGCGCTTTGGGGACGTGCGCTGCTAGCTGCGCTGCACGCCACGATCACGACGCCCGGCAGGCTGGGTGCGGAACCGAATCTGGTCCTGTTTACGGCGGAATCCGTCGGTCTTACGCTGGCGGCGTTCATGTTGTGGTCGGTGACAGTGTGGATCTTCGACCTGCCGCCCCTGGTCGCCATGACGCAGTCACGTTTGACCGTTGGGGAGCGTTCGCACCTCCGCTCCAAGCTCATCGAGACCAACCTCGTGATGGGCATCGTGCGCGTCGCGCTGTTTGTGCTGGCAATGACGTTTTCGGCCTCACCCCTGCCGTTTCAGAGCCAGGAAACCCAGGCGTACATCAATGTGTGGTGGGTGGGCGTGGTGATTTTCTACGTGGTCAGCTCCGACTTCTTCCATGTCGTACGCCGCGTAACCTATCTACGGTTACTGCAAACCATCGCCGCGGAGACCAACGTCACAGAGACGTCTGCATCCTAAGCGCAGGGCTATCCCTTATCTCTGCCGCACGGAGTTCGACCGCCATGTCGTTCGGTATCTATACCGTTGGAACCATCATCCTGATCGTCGGTGTCCTGTACATCTGCCACCTCATGCACGTGCCACAGCGCTGGGTCATCGGCATTGCCATTCTTCTGCTGGGCGCCGGCATCATGGGAGCGGTCACCAGTACCCGCTCCAAAGACCCCAGCTAAGCCGTTCAGGGACTCTCTACTTCGGGCAAGATTTGCACACTCTGCATCACGGCATCCAGGTGCCTCTGCAGGGCGGCTGTTTCCTGGTCTGTTAGGGGCCGGGGAAGCGTCTTGTTCTTCACGTAAGGGCAGCCTGTCACGAAGTCTCGCTCAAACACCAGGCATTGGCTCCCCCGCAGCGTGGAGTCGACCTGCGAGCTCACGTGCGTACACATTCCCGCGTCGCCGCCCAGCGCTTCGGTGTACGGTACTCCGCCGTACGTCGCCGTTACCGCGTGCGTTTCGTTTGGGGTGGCTTTCCTTGGCAGCGCCGCGCAGCTCGCCGCGTCCCTGCCTTCCTTGGCCGTATAGCTGAAGCTCAACGCCCTGAGCACCGTGGGTGCGTAGACGTTGCCCTCGGGGCTGAATGCCTGGGTGATCCGGGGTGCTCCAGCGACGCTGGCGAACGCCGGGACGGGCAGGACTTGCGCGGCGGAAACGGGTCGCCAGACGGCAGGGTAACGGAAGCTCACGCCGGTGGCCGAGTCGCGATAGGTTGTCAGGCCGGCATCCTTTGACTCGGCGACGGAGGGGGACCGCGGTGCATCCGCGGCATCGGTCGCGCCGGGCAGCGCCACGCTGCTGCTCGAAGTCACCGGCAGATCGCTGCCCACCGGCTTTGGTTCTTTCGACCTCGTGCCGTGGCACCCTGCCACCGCTGCGCAAACGAGCATCATCCCCAGGGGGCAAATCCGCACGGCTTCCTCCAATCGGCATTCCTTCCGGAACGCCCCAAGTAGACTAACGAAGTGGACAATTCCGGCAGCTCTACGGTCGCCATTCTCGACTTCGGTTCGCAATATACCCAGCTCATTGCCCGTCGTATCCGGGAACTCGACGTCTTTTCCGTTGTTCTGCCGTGCACAGCGCCGCTGAAGGACGTGCTCGCTTTGCAGCCGAAGGGAATCATCCTCTCCGGTGGTCCATCGTCTGTCTACGATGCGAGTGCGCCGCCGGTTGACGCCGCCGTGCTCGACACCGGGCTGCCGCTGCTGGGGATCTGCTACGGCATGCAGTTCATGACGCAGCACCTTGGGGGACGCGTCGTCCCGGGCGCCGCACGGGAGTACGGGCATGCGGATGTCGAGGTCACGGCGGAGTCACCCCTGTTCCAAGGCTTGCCCTCCACGCTGGAGGTCTGGATGAGCCATGGCGATCATGCCGAAGCGCTCGCTCCCGGGTTCAAGGTGCTCGCCAGTACGGGCAACGCCATTGCGGCTATTGAGGACCGCGAACGGCGGATGTGGGGCGTGCAATTCCACCCCGAGGTGGCCCACTCGCGGCAGGGGACGGAGATGCTGCGCAACTTCGTTGTGGACATCTGCGGCGCTACCCGGGACTGGACCCCGGCCCACTTCATCGAGACCACCGTTGCGAAGATCCGCGAACAGGTGGGACTCACAGGCCATGCCATCTGCGGCCTTTCCGGCGGCGTGGATTCCTCGGTGGCCGCCGTGCTGGTGCAGCGCGCCATTGGCGACCGGCTCACCTGCATCTTCGTGAACAACGGCGTCCTCCGCAAAGGCGAGTTCGAGGGGGTGCAGAAGACCATGCGCGAGGGTCTCGGCCTGCACCTGGTTGCGGTCGATGCGAGCGAACAGTTCCTGGGCAAACTCGCCGGGATCACCGACCCGGAACGGAAGCGCAAGATCATCGGTGGCGAGTTCATCAAGGTCTTCGACGATGAAGCCAAAAAGATTTTCGAGGCCGAGCGCTCTGCCGGCGAGGAGATTGCCTGGCTGGTGCAGGGCACGCTCTATCCCGACGTCATCGAATCCGCCAGCGTGTACGGCCCGTCCCACGTCATCAAGAGCCACCATAACGTCGGCGGCCTGCCCCCGGATATGAAGCTGAAGCTCATCGAACCGCTGCGCGACCTGTTCAAGGATGAGGTTCGCCGCGTGGGCCGTGATCTCCAGATGCCTACCGAGATCCTGGAGCGCCAGCCCTTCCCGGGCCCCGGTCTCGCGGTCCGCATCCTCGGCGAGGTCACCCCCGAGCGGGTGGCCATTCTGCAGGAAGCCGATGCGATCTGCACCGAGGAGATCCACCGCGCCGGACTTACCACCAAGCTGTGGCAGAGCTTCGCCGTGCTGCTGCCGGTGAAGACGGTGGGTGTGATGGGCGATCAGCGGACCTACGCCTACACCTGCGCCATCCGCGCGGTGGAGAGTGAGGACGGCATGACGGCCGACTGGGCGGTGCTGCCGCCCGAGGTGCTGCGGGCCATCTCAAGCCGCATTGTGAGCGAGGTACGGGGCATCAACCGCGTCGTGTATGACATTACGTCCAAGCCGCCCGGCACCATTGAGTGGGAGTAGATCATGCGGCTGCTGTGGCGCGTGACGGTCGTGCTGGCGACCTTCCTGGGTGCTGGCTA
>CAXTGN010000329.1:0-247 GCA_964243455.1 uncultured Acidobacteriaceae bacterium | reverse complement strand
CCTGCTGATCGCACGTGCCGTTGCGCGAGGCGTGCCGGAATACAACGTGCGGCTGGCGGGCGCGATGGCAGGTCTGTTTGTGGGTGGAGTGGCTGCATCTCTGCTGGCGCTTGCGATCCTGCTCGGTGGCAACAAACGGCCACCCCGCGCTGAATAGGGCTGCAGACCCCGCTTAAACGGGCTCGCGCTTGCCGAAGATCGCCGTCCCTACCCGAATCGTGGTGGAACCTTCTTCAATGGCCACCTG
>CAXTGN010000328.1:2090-6027 GCA_964243455.1 uncultured Acidobacteriaceae bacterium | reverse complement strand
CGCACTTGCCAGCCTAGGCCTCCCGGCGCTCACTTGCCACGACCGCCTCTTCGAGTCTCGCCACGGAAGGTCGTCTGGCTCATGCTTAAGCCGACACCCTCGGCGAAGGACTTGCTGGAACAGGTATATCGGACCTCGCCCAGATCGAGAAGATCGCGCACTTGGCCCAGGACTTCTTCCGCATCATCCGTGAGCGGCAACCGCCGGCTCTGATCCCGTGGATCGCTGCCGCGAAACACACAGCCCTGACGGGCTTCGCCACAAGGCTCGAACGAGACCTCGGAGCAGCCAAAGCCGCCCTGACGTTGCCATGGAGTCAGGGCCACGTCGAAGGGCAGGTCCACAGACTCAAGCTCATCAAACGCCAGATGTATGGCCGAGCCGGCTTCGATCTGCTGCGCCTCCGCGTCCTTCATCAGGCCTGATCTTGGACAATCCCCAAGGCCACGCGAGGGGACAAGCGAGCTTCACCAAATGTGCGCCAGAACCTTAGAAATGTCATGTTCCCGCCCATTAAGAACTGTCAGGTTCTAAGGATGGCGTGGACGAGGATGAGCGAGAGCGAGATTCGGCGTGTCGAAGTTCTGAACGAGGTGCATGGGAGAGGCGGATAGTGGCCGGCAGCAGCTTCCGTGCTGGGCGGGAGCGAACGACAGGCCTACCGTCTGCTGGCCCGGTACCAGGAGAACGGCGGGTTCGGGTTGATGCACAAGGCCCGCGGCCAAGAGTCAACCGAAGCCATAACCCGGGTGTCCGAAGGGATGCCGTCGAGTTGTTGAAGACCCACTACGCCGACTTCGGGCCGACGCTGGCGACAGAAGCTCTCGAGCATCCAAGTCGGGCGTAGACGCTCCGGCGCTGGATGATGGCCGATGATTCCTGGCCATCACTCAAGAGGCGCAATACTTCCCACCAGCCACGGCTCCGTCGCGAGTCCTATGGCGAGCTGGTGCAGATCGACGGCTCGGAGCACCGCTATTTCGAACAACCGTTAGATCCGATTCCGTGATGTCGGCCACTTCCGAACTGGTCACGAAAGCCACCATCAAGGCGACTACCTGCACGTGACCCTACCGGTTCAGCGCAGTGTTGGCGAGCTGTGGAGCGGCCAGTCTCCTGCGGCGGGATCAGGTCCGTGTCGATATGACCTGGTTGCACGTTGTTCACGGTATTGCCTCGATGCCCGCGCGATCGCGAGGACTACTCGGGCCTTGAACCACCCAGAGATTGTGTTCTTGGGAGGAGACTACCGGCATAGAGGAATGTAGCTACCTTTCAGAACCGGCCAATTGTGCTTGACAGTTTCTCGGGGGAAACACTATAACCTCTGTCACTTAAGCCCTGTCTCGTTTTCGGAGACTAGAAAATAAACACCCGCCGCTTTTGAAAGTCGGGAAACGGATTGGATTAAACGAGCACTTTACCTTGTCGGCTGTATAGAGCCAGGAGAGAAAACGCGTGCACAGCAGCGCGTCATGTAAGCGGTTTCCCGTCGTTGATTTGAAGGTCAGGTAGAGAGCAGGCCCTTCCAGTAAGGTCTTGGCAGAAGTTCACATGGCATCTCGATTATGGAGGCTCCCAAATGTGTCGCATCAGGTTTCTAGGTTCCGGATTGCTTCTGGCGTTGTCTGCACTAGCGATCCGCGCTAACGCTCAGGAAAACGCCACGATTACGGGGACAGTGACAGACTCCACTGGAGCTGTCGTTCCTAACGTCACGATCACTCTTTTGAATCCGGCCACGAACCAGTCGAGGGAAACCCGGTCCAACGCATCCGGCACTTACGTCTTTGACAATCTGAGCATTGGCAAATTCAACCTGTCCGTTGCAGCGCCTGGTTTTCAGCGCTTTGCTGAGAACGATATTGCTGTCAATGTTGCGCAAACCTTGAAAGAGGACGTCGCGCTCGTACCTGGGAGTGCCGGCCAGACTGTCACTGTCGAGGCCAACGCTCTACAGGTGCAAACCGAAACCAATGAGTTGAGCAACCTGATCACGGGCCAGCAAGTCGTGCAGCTTGCGACCAACGGGCGCAATGTCACGGCGCTCGCCGCCCTAGGACTCGGCGTGTCGAATAATCTGCCGGCGTTTGCAGGCGTAAACGCTCTTACTTCGGCAAATGGTCTCAGCTTCAATGGCACGCGCACCAGCCATAACATATATCTGCTCGATGGCGGCGAACTGAACGATCGAGGCTGCGGTGGCTGCTTCAGTTCCCTGCCTTCGATGGATTCGCTAGCTGAGTTCCGCACCTTATCCAGCAACTACGGACCGGATTACGGCCTGGGATCAGGCGGCACCATTACGATGGTGATCAAGTCAGGAACTCATGACTTCCACGGCGCGCTGTGGGAATTTAATCGGAATGAAGATTACGACGCAAACAACTACTTCAGCAATCTTGCCGGGCAGAGACGGCCTGAGTTTCGGTTGAACGAGCCTGGCGGAAACATCGGTGGCCCCGTCTGGATTCCCAAGGTGTACAACCAGGCGCGCGATCGAACATTCTTCTTCGTCAACGAAGAATGGCGCCGGTTGATCCAGGGGACGGCGCCAACAACCACGAACACCATCGCGGCCAATAACTTCGCTGTCGCTGGGCAAAACCTGGTTTATACCATCCCGACCAACGCGGCCACGCCGATTGTTCCTGCCACATCGGATCCAGCCAAGCTGGCAATCTACGCGGCCGACGGCCTGGTGGCCGGACAGCCCTTCCCCAATGCTGCAGGCTCAACGAGTCAGGTTGTTATCCCGTCGAATCTATTCGACCCTAACGCCGTGCTTGAACTCAACGCAGGTACATTCCCGAAGCCGAATTTCGGTAACAGCCAATTCGTCTCGTCGATCCCGGCTCCGACTAACGTTCACGAAGACGTCATTCGAATCGACCACAAAATCAACGATAAGCTCCAGTTGATGGGTCACTACCTGCACGACTCGGTAGCCCAGGACATCTTCCCGCCTCTCTGGGGCGACAGCAGCTATCCCACGGTAGGAACGCTGCTCCAGAACCCCTCCTGGTCTTCGACGATCAAACTGACGCAGACCCTATCACCCACTCTGCTAAACGAAACAGCTTTCCTCTACAGTGGCAACACCATTCACCTCAGCCCAGTGACTACCCCTGGCAACTCCTTCACCCAGCCTACTGGTTGGAGCGCCACGAGCTTCTTCCCAATCGCCAACAACGCAGGTGCCCGGTTGCCGGAGATCGATCTGGGCGCACCATATGGCACCAACTGGAGCTCAAACTACTTCCCCTGGAAGAACTCCTACGAGGGGTATCAAACTCGCGACGATCTCTCCTGGAACAAGGGCAAGCATCAACTCAAGTTCGGCTTCACCTGGCTTCATGATCCAAAGAACCAGCAACTGCAAGCAAACACGCAGGGAACGGCCGTCTTCAGCCCCAGTACCTTCTCCAAAGACTCTTACATCAACTTCATCCTTGGAGACGCGGCCAGCTTTACGCAACTCAATTACCTGGCTGGCAAGCACTGGGTGAATGACAATTACGGCTTCTATGGAAACGACAACTGGCACGTGATTCCAAAGCTGACTCTCAACCTGGGCCTGCGCTATGACGCGCTGCCGCACGCCTTTGAGCGCTATAACCAGTTCGCAAACTTCAATCCAAACAATTACAACACCGTGCCTGGCAATCCGGTGAATCCAGCGGATGGCACTCTTCTTCCCACTGCTTTAACGAACACGAATGGAGGACTGTTCTATCTGAACGGCATCCAGGAAGCCGGTGTAAATGGCTTTCCCCGTGGTGTGGTCAAGAATGACTATGGCACCGTTCAACCGAGAGTGGGCTTTGCCTACGATATCAACGGGGATGGAAAGTCGGTATGGAGAGGCGGCTTCGGCATGTTCTTCGAGCGGGTCCAGGGCAACGACGTCTACAACGCTGCCCTCAATCCGCCCTTT
>CAXTGN010000328.1:0-2080 GCA_964243455.1 uncultured Acidobacteriaceae bacterium | reverse complement strand
TATCAACCTTCCGCTACCAACGTCTACTTCTCAAACCCCAACACCAGCGCTCTAACTGGAACAACAACTTCGCAGGCGTTTCCCTCTACGCTGACCAATCTTTCCTACCACTATCCCAACCCAGCCACCGCGATGTTCAGCACAGGCTTCCAACGGCAACTGGCGCCCTCCATCGTTGGCGTACTTCAGTATGCGGGCTCTACTGGCTGGCACCAGAGTGACGATCGTTCCATCAACACACTGCCACTAAATAGTCCGGCGCGTGAAGGCGTCGCGAACGGTACAGTGACCACCAACTACTACCGCAACTTCCCCGGCTACAGCACGATCACTCAGGAAGAAACCGCAACGAATTTCAGCTATCACTCGCTCCAGGTCGGTCTGAGCATACAAAACAAGCATGGGTTCACGGTCAATCTCGCCTATACCTACTCCCACGAGATCGACGACGTAAGCACTGATCTCACCCAGGTCTCCGACCCCTATGACATCGGCTACGACCGCGGTTCCGGTGCGTTTGACCGGCGCCACGACTTCAACGCGAACTACATCTATGAACTTCCTTTCTTCACGCACAGTTCCAACGCGCTGGAACGTAACGTGCTGGGTGGCTGGTCCATTTCCGGCATCACCGTGGCAGAGACGGGGACGCCGGCGCCGATCACCTATACCGGCAACGACACCCTTGGACTCGGTGGCGGCACAACCAACCGTCCCAATCTGGTTTCTCCTGTGAAGTATCCGCACACCAGGCTCGCTTGGTTTAGCACGGCCTCCTTCGCTTCTCCCACCGCCCCCTGGGTGAATGGACTGAACAACAACCAGGGTTTCGGCAATGCCGGAAAGGACACGATCGTTGGACCGGGGCTCTACAATACGAACCTGTCGCTGTTCAGGACCTTCTCATTCAAGGCTGAAGGACCGACGCTTCAGTTGCGCTTCGAAACCTTCAATACCTTCAACCACACTGAGCCAAACAATATCGATCAAAATACAGCTGACGGCAACTTCGGCCAGATCACTACCACCTATGACCCTCGCACGATCCAACTCGGCGCGAAGTTCAACTTCTAACCCCGGTGCTTAAGTAGCGAAGGGCGTCGCGTTAAACGCGGCGCCCTTCTCTGTCAATTCGTCGAAAATGCTACCTTCTATGTCTTCTTCCTGGCCGGCACCAGCGAGGACTTTGCAATGCCCCGACCTTCTTTGGCCGTGACGAGGTAATTCGATGGAATGTTGGGGTAGTGCTCAATGAGTCCATTAGTCCAGTGAATTTCGAGATCCGCATGGGTGCTGGTCCCGAGTCCAAAGTGTAAGCGACGGTCATTCACTGAATAGAAGCTGGATTGGCTCATTACCGCCTGCGCCTGCACCTTGTCGCCGTATTTGACTAGAACGGTCGAGCCGATGGCGCTATGGTTTGAAATGGTCCCGACAAGGAGAACCTTCAACCAATTGGTGCTCACGGATAGATCATTTCGCAGCAGGGATGGTGGCTCATTCAGGTTGACAATGACAATGTCGACGTCGCCGTCATTGTCAAAGTCACCCAGGGCAAGCCCACGGCTGCAGTGCGGTGCCGCGACACCCGAACCGGCCTCCTCGATCAATTCTTCAAACCTGCCATTGCCCAGGTTCCTGAAGATCAACCGTGGTGTCTTCAACGGGTACTCGGGGAATTGCGCTTCCACTTCTGGATAGACCGAACCCGTCGCCACCACGAGATCGGGCCAGCCATTGTTGTCGAAGTCCGCAAACCCCGTTCCCCAGCAGGTGTAGCGAGTCTCCACGCCGAAGCCTGCAGCGATGGTCACATCCGTAAAACCAGAGGATCCATCGTTGCGGTAAAGCACGTTGGTGTCGTCCGCGAAATGCGTTTTGAAGATGTCGAGGTTGCCGTCAAGGTTGTAGTCTCCGACTGCGACACCCATACCCGCCTGCTCGGCTCCATCTGCGCTGAACGCCACTCCTAGTTCTGCACCTTCTTCGGTGAATGTGCCATCGCGCTTGTTGCGAAAGAAGAGGCTCGCGGTCGAATCAGAAGCTACATACAGGTCTGTCCAGCCGCTCTTCGTAAAGT
>CAXTGN010000327.1:0-6050 GCA_964243455.1 uncultured Acidobacteriaceae bacterium | reverse complement strand
CCGTTTCCACCTGTTCCGGTGACCTTCAGCATGCGTTTGCTCCCCGGAGTTGACCACCTGTTGGCTCCACCGAAGAAGGTATACTCCGGCAGCAGTCAAGAGAAAGAGGTTGATCTCACACTTGTGATGAAGACGTCAGGATGGACCCTCGTCAGCATGACAGCGGCACTAGCACTGATCGCTGCGATGTACTTCCTGTGGTTTCGCGAATCCCGTGGCTTTCCCCGGCTGGATGCCGAGGACGCGGCGAGCTGGCACACCTACGGCGGAGATTGGCAGCTGCGGGACGGCATCTACACCAATCGCGCAGATGGCCGCGGCGATAAGCTGGTCGCTGGTCCCGTGACCCAGGGCAACTACTCCGTTTCGTCGGATCTGCGCTTTGACGCGGCACCGGATGATCCCTCCTTTGGCGACGCCGGCCTTCTGCTTCGTGTGCTCGAACCCTCGGTTGGCGTGGACGCGCTCCGTGGCTACTACGCGGCACTTCGTCCTGACGATCACATGCTCCTGATTGGGGCGATGGCTTTTGGCTTCCGCGAGATCGCGACCACTCCCTTTCCCCACGAACTGCGCACAGGACACTGGTATCACCTGAATTTCAGCTCAAGCGGTTGCACCTTTCACGCCCGCGCGGAAGACACGGCCACCGGGGAAAGCGCGGACCTCTCCTATGTGGAGAAATCCTGTGATCCCCTTCGAGGTCAGGTAGGACTGCGTAGCTACTACGCCAAGGCTTCATGGCGCAATCTGCAAGTAAAACGTCTGCGGTAAACTCCTGCCTCTACTTCCGGACCGCGACACCTCCAGGGCTGTCCTTGGTAAAAGAGAGAACTTCCGTCTGGATGAGCTTCTCCACAGGCTGCTTCCGCAGCGCACTCTCCATGACATCCATGGCGACCTGCGCTTCCGTCGCAGAATCGCAGGAAATCGACATACTCAGCAGGCCGGATCGCAAGGCTTCGCCCGACTCCCCATCATTCAGGACGCCGATGATGCTCAGCTTTCTCCTGCCTTCAAGAGCTCGTGCGGCACTTAAAACACCATGAGTTGAAAACTCATCCGTCGAGAAGATCGCATTGACGCTTGGGTCAGCCTCCAATGCGTCCAGCGTCGTCTGGCGAGCCCTCGCCCAATCAGAAAGGCTATAGCGGGACTGCACGATGCGATCACCCGGCGCAATGCGCTGCAGCGATCGACGCAACGCATCCTCTCTTTGCACCGTGGTCTGCAGTGTCGGGCTGGAGCCCACGGTAAGCACGCGCTCCGTCCCGCCGAGCCTGGATAAATGTTGCGCGGCGAGGAAACCCATAGCTTCGTCGCTGCACCCGATCTGCGTGACATATTCCGTCGGCTGCACAGCCACCGGCGCGTCCACCACGACGACGGGAATGCCTTCTGCATAGGCACGGCGGACGCCCTCGGCAAGCACAAGCTGGTGCGATGGAGCGATGATGATGCCATCCACATGCCGCTGCACAGCATCGTTCAGCAGCTTCGCCTGTACTTCGTAATCTGCTGGGCTCTGTGGTGCCGACCACTTCAGCACAAAACCGTACCGGCCGGCTCGATCGCGAGCGGTCGTCAGAAAGCGGTTCCAGTACTCTGTGCCGCCCGTGCTCTGAATCACCGCGATCACAGGCGCTTTCGGGGTTGTGGAGCAACCCGCGAAGCAGACAGAGGCTGTGACAAGCAGGGAGGTGATCCAGAGCTGCTTCAATGCTGTCCTTCCTGCGAGGCCGTGGTGTCTTCAACAAGCCGATACCGATCAACGCTCTGCTGCTTTCGCGCATTCTCTTCGCGCACTCGGTTCAGTCTCGCCACAAGCGCATTCAGGTCCTTCGTCTCGCCCGCGCGCCGCCGAGCCATCAGCTCTTGGTAGAGGGCTTCCTGATCATCGGGATTCAGCTTCAGCGCCAGCTCCGCTTGTTCCATCGCCAGACGAGGCTGTTGCGCTCGCAGATATAACTTCGCCAGCAGGTCATGCGCGGGCTGGTATCCGGGGTCAAGTTCGGTGGCACGCCGGGCTGCCCCGACGGCTGTCTCAAGAGAGGCACCGCTCGCCTCGCCGCCCTCCGCCAGTTGCTCAGCTAAGAGATACTGCAAGAGAGGATCGTCCGGATGCTGCCTCGTCTCTTCGCGAAAGCTGGCCAGCGACTTCTGGCTCTGATGCTGCTGCGTCTGCACCATGCCAAGCGCGTCTTCTGAAAGCGACAACTTTGGGTCGAGCCGGTGCGCTTGCCTGAAATCGGCAACGGCCTGATCCTGCTGGGAGATCTGCATTTCCAGCACGCCGCGGGCAAGGTACAGCGAAGCCGCCGCAGGCAACCGTCGCAGCCCGGCGTTCAGCATGTCGACGCCCACCTGAAACGAGGTATGAGCAAACGCCAGGTTGGCGAACTCAAGGTAGTTATCCTCGCGATCAGGAGCCAGAAGGATGGCAGTCCGAAGCAGCTCCACGGCCCTCGGCGTATCTCCAAGGCTCTCAGCGACGCGCGATCCAAGGGCAAACGCCAGGCCGAACTGACGCGCCGTAAGGAGCGGCTCAATCGTCGCGAGCGCGTCTTTGGACTGCTTCAACCTCCATTGCAGCAGGGCAACGTCGTACACATATGTATCGCTCGGATGCTCCTGCGCGAGAGCGCTGTACTGCTGCATCGCCGCAGCGAGGTCGCCGGTCTGCGCGAGACAACTCGCATAGCCCTGGGCGAGCGCGGGGGTGCTGGAAAACATCGGCCGACTGGCCACGAAGCGAGGGAGCGCTTCCGTACAGCGGCCACTGGATTCCAGGGCCGACGCGAGCATGCCTTGGGCCGCTACGTTGGCTGGCTGCATTTCAGTGATGCGCGTCAGCAAGGGGATCGCTTCCGGAGACTTGCGCGCCAGCTGAAGTTGGGCCGCCCCCTCCAGTGCGGGGAGATACCCAGGGCACGTCCGCAGTGCATGTCCGAAGGCGTCCAGGGCAGGGTCCGGCTGATGCTGCGCCATATAGGCGAGCGCCTCGAGCGAAAGCAGCTGGCAGTCGTCCGGACGCTTGGAGAGCGCATCTTTGGCGAGCTGCAGAGCCTGTTCGATATCCCCGGAACGCAGCGCGCCGGAGATTACGGAAATCTCCGGCGCTGCCTGATGTGTTTGCGCCGGAACACACGGGCAACCAGCCAGCGTCAACCCTGCCGCGAGGGCGAACGCAACCCGAACCTGCTTACAAAGCGCACGCATAACGTCTTCAAAACTACAGCACAACACAGGGGAGGTGCCTTACCGCCTCGTCCTGTCCTGCGTTGGGTTAGAAGGTGAGCCTTCCGCCAATGAGCATGTTGCGTGCATTGTTTGCCGTGCCCGTGCTCTGGGCAAAGGTTGAGTCCTGCAGGTTGGTATCCACATTGGAATAGTTCACCCGGTTGAGAATGTTGAAGGTGTCCAGCCGCAATTCCAGTTGAACGCGTTCGGTGATCGCCGTCATCTTCTTGATCGTGAAATCCACATCCGCGTAGCCGGGGTTGCGGAACTGATTCGGGGTCTCGTTGCCCTCCGTTCCGATCGCCGGAAGCAGGAAGTTACCACAGGGCAACACGGCCCCGGGGCACTTGGCAAGGACACCTCGTCCGCTGCGGTAGTCCGCATGGTTATGGCTCTGTGCATAGGAAGACACATTGGGGTAGTCGTTATTATCGCCGTCGGCGTTGAAATCGCCGCTGCCCGGTGCAAACACAAGCGTGTTGTTCACGTAGGTCGCAGCGAAGGCCGCACCTGTGAAGACCGTAAACGGCGTACCCGTCTGTACCACCGACAAACCCGCGAGGGTCCAGCCTCCCAGCCCTCGCTTGGCGAAGGCGTTGCTGAGCTTGGCGCCCGGCAACTCGTAGGAGGCTCCCAGGGAGAAGCGATTCCGCACGTCATACGGTGAGTTGGCGTAGAACCGCGCCTCGTTCGGGTACCCGATGGGGTAATTCTGCCAGTCATCCAGCGAATGCCCCAGCGTGTACGAAGCCGTCACGAAGCCCCGCTCGGCAAACCTGCCGCGCCCTGAAGCGACAAGCGCCGTGTAGTTGCCGACCGCGGTGTTGTATGCGTAGTTGATGTTGCCGAAGCTCGTGTTCAAACGTGTGGGGGTGCCGCCGCAGGTTGTCGTGCCGGAGGTGGTCGTGCAATTTAGGTGTTGAATCAGATCTCCCGAGTAGGCGTTCACATCGTTGCCGTAGGACGTGTTGCCCGTGTTGCCTCCCGCAGCCACAAGGTCTCCGGAATGCGAGCCGATGAAGCCCAGGCTGGCCACGAAGTTGCGTGCGAGCTGGTGGTCGACGGCCAGCGAGTAGTTGAGGGTGTGGGGCGCGGACAGATTTTCATCCACACCGCCCACAGAGATCTGCGATCCAGCAATGCCACCCTGTGCATTCAAAGGCTGCCCGCCGAAGGTAGGGTATGGGTAGCCAAACGGATAGGTGTTCTGCGTGCCGAAACCGAAAATAGGCGCGGCAGTGGTTCCGTTGTTATAGAACGTCGGCCGCACAAAGCCCGGCGGATTGGCGCTGAGTCCGTTCTCCGAGTTTCCTAACGTGAAGTAGTCGTGGTACAGGCCCATGCCGCCGTGCATCAACCAGCGTCCTTCGCCGTCGGGCGAATACGCGAAGCCCGCACGGGGGCTGAAGACCCAGTTCAAGTCATGGTTGAAGACGTGGCTTTGCGGAGTCATCACACCATTTGCCACCTGCTGGGCGAAGCTCGTTCCCATTCCGAGATGAAAGTTGGAAAGACCTGTGCCGGCCAGCGAAGGATAGGCGTTGCCGAAGTTATCATAGCGAATGCCGTAGTTCACCGTGAGGTGCCGGTTGGCTTTCCAGGTGTCCTGCGCGAAGCCTCCGCCGGTGGTCTGGGCATAGCCATAGTTGTTCGCCTTCGGCTTGCCCGTGACCGGATCGTAGGAGAGATTGTTTTCGGTGTATGGATCGTTGTTGATCAGATCGATGAGGCTGTTGAATTGGAAGGTGGGCTGCGCGTATGCCGCGGCAAAGAGCGCGATATCGTCACCATGCCATCCCTCGTAACCGAAGCGAAGCGAGTGCGACCCATGAAGGTAGGTCAGCACATCACGCCAGTGGTAGCTGTGCTGAATGTAATCGCCCAGCGCAAAGCCCGCGCCGAAGCCTACGCCGAGGCCCGTAACGTTCACGACGGGAACCGTGAAGTCGCCGCTGGAGGGCGCAAAGCCCTCGATGCGGTTGTAGCCCATGAAGGCTTCATTCAGTAGCGTGGGTGCAAACGTGTGCGTTTCATTGCCCTGCAGCGAGAAGGTGTAGTAGTTGTTCTTGGTCGCAAACGCCGGACGGACGGCGGGACCGCCGGTGTTGATGGTGTCGCGGTAGAACAGGCCATACACGCGATCCTTCTTGAAGTACTTATCCAAGCGAATGTTGTACTGCTTCGAATTGTTGAAGCTGCTGGAGTTGAAGACACCCTGATCGAAGACCGGTGTGCTGCACGGGATGTTGTCGGTCGTAGGCGTTCCGCATGCCGCACCGAAAGCCTGGGCAGCCGTCTGGGCCACGTTGCTGAAAGTGATGTTGGTCGGCGCGTATTTGGTTAGCAGCGTTGTTTCAGGGCTGTTGGGCCGTACCGATTGCGCAAACGCTGTGAACGCGGGGTCTTCGTACGTCTGCAGCGAGGTTCCATTCGAGGCAAGGGAAAGATACGGCTCGTAGCCTGCGAAGAAGAAGAACTGGTGATGCGGGATGACCGGGCCACCCACACCGAAGGACAGGTTGTTGGTATGAAAGGGTGCCACACGCTCCGGCTTGGGAACTCCGAACTCGCCCCGTGCCCAGATGCCCTGGTAGGTGTAGAACTCGCTGGCAAAGCCATGGTACTGATCCGTGCCGGAGCGCGTCGTGATGACGGTCTGGATTGAGCTGGCCCGACCAAAGTCAACGGTATAGGTGTTGGTCTGAACACTGGCTTCCTGCACGGAGTCCGCGTTGGGCGTCAGGTTCACCACGCCCGGGCGGATGCTGCTTGTAACGTCCAGGCCATCTACCACGTACAGATTGCCGTTC
>CAXTGN010000326.1:0-6050 GCA_964243455.1 uncultured Acidobacteriaceae bacterium | reverse complement strand
AACGACACCGAGTATGGATTGACCGGCGCGGTGTACTCCAGCAACCGCAACAAGCTGGATCGCTCCTCCGAGCTCTTCCAGGTCGGCAATCTCTACCTGAACCGCAAATGCACCGGCGCCATGGTGGGGGCCCACCCCTTCGGCGGCTTCAACATGAGCGGAACCGACTCCAAGGCCGGCGGCCCCGACTATCTGCTGCTCTTCACGCAGGGCAAGTCGATCGCCGAAAAGCGTGGCTTCGTCTCCGAGGCCGTCGAAGAACAGGAACAGCGCATGGGACTCTGATCCCATGCGCTGCTGAAATTCTTCCCTGCTGTTCTGCGTTATGCCGATCGCACCAGCGTGGCGCGAACCCGCTCCACGGCCTCGGCGAGGGTACGGTGGTGCACCGTGTACAGTGCCAGTTCAAGACGATCGGACACACCGACCTTGTCGTAGATGCTGCGCAGATAGTTCTTGACCACCTGCTCTTTCGTTCCGAGCCGTAACGCGATCTCGCGGTTCTTAGCGCCTTCGGATACAAGCGCCACGATCTGCAGCTCCTTCGGCGTTAGGCGCTTCACCACCTGAGCCCCGGCGTGATCCGGCGTTGGCATGGTGCTCAGCGTTGACCGCTGCGGTACGCGCTCTCCCATCGAGACCCGGCGAAGTGTTTCGATGAGTTGGGGTCCCGTAACAGCCCGCGTAACAAATCCGTCTGCCTGACGTGCCGTGCCGTCCGGCAATGTGACGCCGTGCTCCAGGATCACAATGGCTCGGCCACCCTCTCCATGAATCCAGTCCAAGAGCCCAATCAGGTCCGATGTGAGGCTCGTAGGCACCATGACAATCGGACTTTGCACGGAGCAGACCAACTCCTTTAACCCAGAAACCTCCGTGCACTCTCCCATGACCTTGATGTCGTTCTCATGTGCCATCACACGAGCCGCTCCGGCCCGAAAAACTGCCTGGTTGTCCGCGAGGATGATCTTAATCACTACTCACCTTTTCCGTGCACATTCTTTGTCGATGTGCATCGTATGTTTTCGACCCTCATCACATCGGTTTGCCATGGCGTCCCGGTATCCCACGAAAGTTCGTGTCTTGGATAAATCGTGTTCCTTTGGTCCCTGAAGTGTCGCAATTACATGCACTTAGCTTTCTCCCTTTCCGAGTTGTTCCAAATTGATACGATCTATCTCATGTCTTCAGGTCCATCCCGCTCTTCGCTTCGGCCCTTCCACATCGCCTTTCCCGTCAATGATCTCGAGGCTGCACGACGCTTCTATGGCACGGTACTTGGCCTGCCTGAAGGCCGCAGCGCCGAGCACTGGATAGACTTCGATCTTTTCGGTCATCAGATCGTCGCTCATTACAAACCCAGGCCGGCCGGGAAAGACTCGGGTCATAGCAATCCCGTCGACGGGCACGATGTGCCGGTGCCTCATTTCGGTGTAGTGCTCACCCAATCGGATTGGAAAACTCTTGCCGATCGCGTTCGGGATGCCGGTGTATCGTTCGTCATCGAGCCCTATACCCGGTTCAAGGGCGAGGTCGGGGAACAGTCCACCATGTTCTTTCTCGACCCTGCAGGCAATGCCCTCGAGTTCAAGGCCTTTGCTGACCTCGGCCAGCTCTTCGCCACGTAACGGCTGTGCTGAACCGCTGCGCGACAGCACCTTTCCTTCTCATCATGTAAACAAACCCGCCTTTACCCCGGGCAACGTTCTCACGACGAAGCCTCTCCCACTTTCCGTACACCGGAAAGAGGATCAAGATGGAGAACCTGCCAACGGTCAATGTGGGCTTTGTACTCACTTCGGAGAAACTCATAGCAGGAATGACGTCCTGGTGACGATCCTCAGCAACAAGTCGGCCGAATTCACTTTGCTAGACGATTGCGGGCACCCTAAGCATGCGGCACTTCACCTGAAAGTGTCTCCCATCTCGGATTGTGATGGATTCATTCCGGCAGCATCTGCGTAGCAAGAAGACCTCAGCAGTGCCGATAGCCTGGCAGACGGTGGCTACACGGAAACTGTAAAGCTGTCCTCGCTGCGGGTCACGGCGCGGTACAGTGTGTCCCGCTCGAACGGTACCCTGCCCGCTTCAGTGATCAGACGCTCCAGGTCGCGGCGACGCATACCTTGAGGCGTCTTTGCACCCGCATCGTGATAGATCTTCTCTTCGACAACCGTGCCGTCGATGTCATCGGCTCCGAAGCGCAAAGCAATCTGTGCCATCTTTGGTGTGACCATCTGCCAGTAGCTCTTGATGTGAGCGAAGTTGTCCAGCAAAAGGCGGCTAACGGCAATCTGCTTAATGTCCTGCATGCCCGTCGACTTTGGCAGGTGACCCAGCGCCGTGTTGTCGGGATGAAAGCTGAGTGGGATGAAGGTCTGGAATCCCCCGGTTTCATCCTGCACTTCGCGAAGCTTCAGAAGATGATCGACACGGTCCGCGTCGGTCTCAATGTGCCCGTACAGCATCGTCGCATTAGACCGCAGCCCAGCTTTGTGCGCCAGCCGTGCCGTGTCCAACCATTCGGATCCGTCAATCTTGTGATCGCAAATGATGTGCCGGACGCGATCGGCAAAGATCTCCGCGCCGCCACCCGGGCAGGAATCCACACCTGCCTCTTTCATGCGCTCGAACACTTCGGCAATCGTCCTTTTTCCGCGCTTTGCAAAGAAAGCGACTTCCACCATGGTGAAAGCCTTCACGTGCACCTGGGGATACCGTTGCTTCAACCCGCGCACGAGGTCCATGAAATACTCGAAGGGCAAATCCGGATGCAAACCGCCGACGATATGGAACTCCGTGACAGCTTCCGTGAGCCCCGTTCCGGCCGTCTCCCAGGCCTCTTCCAGGGCCATGGTATAGGTGTCGGCGGCGCCCTTTTTGCGTCCGAAAGCGCATAACCGGCACGAGGCCACACACACGTTGGTTGGGTTGATATGCCGGTTTACGTTGAAGTAGGCAAGATCTCCATGCAGCCGCTCGCGGACCTGGTTGGCCATCCAGCCCACGGCCAAGATATCGCCGCTCCTGTACAAGGCGACGCCGTCATCGAAGCTCAGCCGTTCGCCGCGCTCGACCTTCTCCGCGATGGGCACAAGCGCCGGGTCATCCGTTTGGAAACCGTGCCGAGGTCTGTTTGGACTCTGCATATCAGGTTAGATTCTAGCGCCGACCCCAGGTCGCGGCTTACTTCCCTGCCTTGGCGGCAACTTCGGGCGAGTCAACCATCTTCGGCTCGACCACTACACCATCAAACAGTGTCGCTCCAATGAGGTGATCGCCGATGGGCCGCACAAAGCGCAGCTTCCACCCTGTATCCCAATAGTTCACTTTGTGGTCCCCGAGGCTCACGCTAAACGCCACCGGCGAGTTCGACGCCGTTACCAGGACGCGCTGCGCCCCCGGATCGTAGTAGATGCTGTCCACCTCGGTCAGAAACAGGTTGCGAAGTGTCTTCCACGTCGAACCGTAGTCCGTGGAGAGCCATACCCCTTCCCTGCCGCCTACCCAGAGGTTCTTATCGCCATCGATCGCCGCTGCCCCAATCTGGGTCAGGTCCGCCGGAAGCGCTACCGTATCCCAGGTAGCTCCGCCGTCGGGCGAAAGCGACAGCCGCTGCAAACTCGCCGCCAGAACCATCGATCCCGGGTTCTCCGCAGCGTCCTTTGGGTTCATCACGGCCACGTAGTGTACGTCCGGCATTGCCAGGGAGCGGATCGCCGTCCAGTGCTGCCCCAGATCCACGGAACGAAGCAGACCTGAAGAGGTGCCGGCGAAAAGCATCTCCCCGGTCCGAGCCAGGGAGTAAACGACCGCATCCAGACGATCCGCCTGCGGCGTCTTCGCCACTCCGGGCTTAGGCATGGCCGGCGGTGGCGCAGCCACCTGGCTGGCAGCTGGACGCTGCGCCTGGACCACCGTACGTCCATGTTCGTGACCCTTCACCGAAACCAGGTGTGCCCCATGCCGCGTCGCCGACGCTCGGCTTGCAGCCGCAGTCCTGACGAGCTTTCCATGCCGGACGGGCTGCTTTCCACGTGTTGGATGGGTAACCGGACGTTGCGCGGCAGCCTTCGTCTTGCTCCCCGCTCCGGGACCGTGCTTCTGCGGAGACGGAGAGACCATTCGAGTGGGCGCGGACAAGGTCACGTTCGCCTTACTCGCCGTCTCTCCCCTATCCGCCACAGGGGGCCCTTCCAGAGCGCTGGAATCGGTCCATGTCCCTTCCTGAAGCCGGAAGACGCCGTGCCCTGTACCTGCCAGCAGGGTTCCATCCCCGAGCGAGAGAAGGCTGAACACGTCCCGGCCTCCCAGGCCGTCGCTCTGCTGCTGCCAGCGGACGCCTCCATCGGTGCTTTGAAAGACGCCGCCGGTAGATTTGTCATTGACGACGCCGACGTAGACTCTGCCCGTAATCTGCGAATCGGCCGTGTAGGCCGTGACCTGCCGTGCGGAGAAGCCCTCGTTCGAAGTTTCAAAGGTCCCGCCCGCGTCTTCACTGCGGTAGACCCCGCCCCGATCGGTGGCGATCAGGACGTGGCTGGAGTTCTTCGGGTCCACGTAGACATCGTTCACAATCACGTTGGCCGCGGTGATGCGGTCCCACTTCTCCCCTGCATCCTGCGTGCGGTAAAGGCCCTCCGTTGTTCCTGCGAAGACGATGTCCAGATTCCCAGGGTCCTGCTCCAACTTTCGTGTGCGTCGCGCCGTGGACGGGATGCCCTGTACCTTGTGGAACATCTCGCCGCCATTGGCGCTCTTGTAAATCCCGGAACAGGCACTCGCGTAAACAATCTTCGGATCTTTCGGGTCGACAATGATCGAAAACACGTCCGAGTCGTCGATGATGCCTTCCTTGATGTTCGACCACGTTGCACCACCGTCGGTCGTCTTCCAGGGAAGATGCCACGTCCCGGCGTAGATCACGTCGGGGTCCGTCGGATCGATCGCGATCGACTGGACCTCCTTAATCTCCGTGCTTCCCTCTGGGCTGATCCGCTGCCAATGAATGCCGTTGTCTTTCGTCCGGAAAATACCACCGCTTACCGTGCCGGCCACGATTTCCTTCGGATCGGAGACCGACCGGGCCAGAGACCTGACAGATTGACCACGCATTTCGGCCTGGCTGTACCAGTCCTTTCCGTAGTTTTCGCTGATAAAGATGCCGCCGTCGCCCAGGTGGTCCACAGTGTATGCGCCCACGATCAGGCGCTTCGGATTCGTTCGATCCGCGAGGATGTGGTCAATGACTAGATCGTTGCGCTTGCTGATCTGGGCGACACGGGTCCAGTGCTCACCCCCATCACGCGAGTCATAGATCCATCCTGTGGCTGTGCCGAGAAAAAGGTGTCGAGAATCGGCCGGGTCGGTCGCAAAGGAGCGCGCGTCGCCCCCAAACGGACCGAGCGGAAACCAGGTCGCGGCGCGAGCCGCACCGCCAAGAAGACCGGCGGCGAGCACACCACAGCCAAGCTTCAACCAAGAAAGAGACCGCATCATTCCCCTTGACGTATCCAGATCAGGTTAAAGCAAACGCACGCTGGGTACGGTCTCCCGCACCCTGGCCGGTTCGCTCCCTTTCCCGATTTGGATGTCCAAACGGGCTGATGGGCCGATTTGGAACGTCCAACACATCATTTTAGCGTAAGTACGCGTCGTCCTTGTTGATCCAATCCTGCCGGGGAGGGGCAAAGATGTCATAATCCACCGTGTCTTCTAGGGCTTCGGCAGCGTGCGGCAGGCCGCCTGGAATGACCAGCACTTCGCCTGCGCGCACTGTCACCTGTCTCTCGGCCCCCTCTTCCCCAAGCGAAAACACAAGCGCACCCGTCACGATCCACGCAATCTGCTCGTTGACGTGGCTGTGCCTGGGCACAACACAGCCTCTTTTTAGGTCAATACGCGCGACCATGGCCTGCTCGCCCGTAACGAAAGCACGGGTCAGGAGCGGGTTCATGACTTCCACGGGCACGTCGTCCCAGCGAACATGAGTGGCTTCAGCGGCCTGGAGGGGAACAGGCGAAGATGTATCGGACATACTCCAAGCCTAC
>CAXTGN010000325.1:3846-6056 GCA_964243455.1 uncultured Acidobacteriaceae bacterium | reverse complement strand
TGAAACAGTCTTACCGTTACGCTACGAATGCCGCTGTGGGCCTTGCCATCACGGCGATCGCTTCCAGGCTGATTGCGTCCGGGCTGCAGCCTGAATCTCAGCTTTTTGGTCCCACACTCGTAGCCGGCAACGACCCGGGGGAGTGGGCGCTGACCTACGATGACGGCCCGAACCCGCGTTCGACCCCGGAACTGCTGGATGTCCTGGCACGCCAGGGCGTTCGAGCGACTTTTTTCATGGTGGGCAAGTTCGTCCGGGAGCAGGCGGAGCTCGTGCGGCGGGTCCACGCCGCGGGTCACGTCGTGGGCAATCACACGATGTCGCACCCCTTTCTCGCGAACAAGCCGATGGGCTTTGTCAGCCGTGAGGTGCGCGACTGCAATGCGCTGCTGGAAGACACCATTGGGACGCCTGTGAGATTCTTTCGCGCACCCTTCGGGGCTCGCCGGCCCGGGATTCTGCGCTTCCTGCGTGACGAAGGCCTCGTTCCGGTGCAATGGAATGTGCAGGGCAATGACTGGGAGGCGGATGGGGTAGAGGCCATTCTCGCCCGCATTGCACCGGGTCTGGCGAAAGCCCGAGCCCGCGGACGCGGCGCCAACATCCTGCTCCACGACGGCTTCGATAAGCAGCAGGGCTTCGACCGCACCCACACCGTTCAGGCCACGGAGGCACTGCTTGAGAACGCCGGACGCAAAGGCATTCTCCTGGTCACCGTGGACGCATGGGCTTAATGGAAGGATGTATCGGGAGATGGTGCGCCCGAGACGATTCGAACGTCTGACCTACAGCTTCGGAGGCTGTTGCTCTATCCAGCTGAGCTACGGGCGCCCTTGGGGGAAGGGAACCTTCATAGGGTAGCATGGGGTGGCCATGGCTCGCATACACCGCACGCTCCCCTCTGCCCTTGTTCTTTCGCTCGCCAGCCTCGTTTCCGCTCATGCGCAGACCTCGCCGGCATGCCCTTCCAGCCCTGTGATGGACCACGGGCAGGCTGACGGTGGCAAGACCCTGGCGTCGCCCCCTGCCACCGCAGACGTCACCCTGGGCGGCAAGGCTGTCACCATCCACTACAACACGCCCTCGATGCGTTGCCGCAAAATCATGGGCGATCTGGTCCCCTATGGCAAGGTGTGGCGGACCGGCGCCAATCCGGCGACAAGCTTCAAAACCGACACGAATCTGACCATTGGCACACTGCACGTGCCCGCCGGCGAGTACACGCTGTATACGCTGCCTGCCGCGCCGGGCACACCCTGGCAGATCATCCTCAGCACCGAGACGGGACAGTGGGGTACGGTATATCACCAGGCCAAAGACCTGGGCCGCACACCCATGCACGAGAGCACCCTCGCCTCACCGCAGGAGGTAATGAGCCTCTCCTTCGAAAAGACCAGCGGCTCTGCTACGCAGCTGCACGTGAGGTGGGAAAACACAGATGAGTGGGTTGAGGTAAAGGCCGCCAAGTAAACCGGCGCCAGTGGGTCGGGCAAGACTTGCGCCCGATCTGCCCGCCGGATAGGCACGGCATGCCGCGTATCGCATTTCTTCCGGACAGCTTCCACGAGGTGAACGGCGTCGCGCACACCGCGCGGAACTTCGTCGCGTTCGCAGAGCGCCATCGCCTTCCGATGCTGTGTGTGCGGGCCGGCGACGCCGGGAACCGGTCCGAGCAACACGGCAGCGTGGAGGTCCTCGAGCTCCCTCGCGGTCCCTGCGCGGTGCGCATGGAGCAGGATCTCTCCTTTGATCCCTTCTTCTTTCGCCACACGCAGGCGATCGGCAAAGCGCTTCGAAGCTTCGAACCGGACGTGATTCACATCACGGGACCGAGTGAACTTGGCCTGTTCGGCGCCTTCTTTGCTTGGTGCCTCCACATTCCGCTCGTGGCGAGCTGGCACACCAATGTGCATGAATATGCTGGCCGGAGACTGGCGAACACCCTTGGCGGTAGCCAACTGAGCTCCAGGCTGGGAAGCGCCATGGAGGCCGTCGCCCTGGCTGCCACAGCGCGTTTCTACCGATTGGCGCAGGTGATTTATGCCCCGAACCCGCAGCTGTGTGGTCTGCTCGAGGCCCGCACCGGCCGTCCCTGTCACCTGATGCAGCGCGGCGTCGACACCGACCTGTTCACGCCCGCGCGACGTTCGCGAGATCGCGCTCAAACCATCCTTAACCTCGACGGAAACCCGCTCCACCTCGACGAAAAC
>CAXTGN010000325.1:0-3836 GCA_964243455.1 uncultured Acidobacteriaceae bacterium | reverse complement strand
CCGGTGAAGCGAACGCGCACAGGCCACACTCCGCTCACCCTGGGCTTTGTGGGGCGGCTGTCGGTGGAGAAGAACGTCGCTCTCCTGCCGGTCATCGACCGTGAGCTCCGGCGTGGCGGCTTCGACCCGCACTGGCTCATTGTGGGCCATGGCGCGGAGGAGGGGCGACTTCGGCAACAGCTTGGCACGGCTGCGACCTTCACCGGGGTTCTGCGCAGCGAGGCGTTGTCCACCGCCTGTGCGGACATGGACCTGCTCGTCTTTCCGTCGCACACCGACACGTTCGGCAATGTTGTGCTGGAGGCTCTGGCCTCCGGCGTACCCGCGATCGTGACGCCGGATGGCGGTCCCGCACACATCGTCAAGCACGGCCAGACCGGATGCATTGCTACGGACGATGGATTCGCTTCCGCCATTGGCAGCCTGGCACAACATCCAGACCGGCTTCTCGCGATGCGGCACGCGGCCAGGAGCTACGCGATGACGTGTTCCTGGGATGCTGTATTCGAGCGCGTCCTAGCGGCGTACCCGACGCCGTCCTGAGCGGCGGCCGCCGCGGTGGACTCGTGGCGCCGGCTCGGAGACCGCTCCCGAATGGTAGATCTCGCCCAGAAACGCGGCGTGCGGGGGCAAGGTAAGTCGGCCTGTTGTCTCTCCCGTCGTCGCTCCCGGAGCGGACGAGAAAAGCGTTCGCAGCGCGCCGGCCCGCATCCCCTCGGCTTCCAGATCACTCTCCAGTGACAGATTGATGGGGCGGTCGGAAAGGTTTGCTACACCCACCACAGTGGCCGCAGTGCGGGAGCCGGCGGGCGCTCTGCGCACCCATACCAGTGTCCCTTCGGTGTCCCGGTTCAAGACATACTGCGATCCGTTGCGCAACGTTGGATTGCCGTGGTGCTCGGCGATGAGCTGCCGGTAAGCATTCAGGAGCGATTTCGGATCGCGGTCCTCGACCGTGACGTTCAGCCTCGCCCCATTCTCTGGAGGTGAAGTCAACGCGCCTGCGGTAAAGCCCGGCAAGGAATCGGCGTCGGGCAGCGTCTCCGGGACGTTAAGATCGGGTGCAACTCGAACGGGTGCCGATGCAGACCCCGCCAGCCCGCGGGGAGGCGGCTGGTATGGGTGATACGCGCCGAACTGCGTCTCGCCGGGAGCCTGTCCGCTGTTCCCCGCTGCCTGCTCCACGGGAGCCTGCGTGTGATTCGACGGCGTCCACTGCATGATCGGCAGGGCCCCACTCGCGGCGTTTTGCGGGTACAGATTGAGGCCGATCTCTTCGCCGAAGTCCAGGATCACGGCACCCCGGGAACCCAGCAGGAGTGCCGCGTACGCCGCGGCATCCGGCGAGCCGGTGGCTGGCGGCTGGGCAAAGCGGAGCAAGCCGTTCGCCGCGCCGGTGGACTCCGCCCCGGCTGCGTTCAAGCTCGCCCGCAACGGGAAGACATCGGGTCTACCCACGGCGAAAAGGGCACTCGTGACCAGTTGACCACCCCGCGCGGCGCGGAAGCTGTCCGCTTCGATGCGCCGGGTCAGGCGGACGGGGCGAGGCGCCAGGCTGAGCGACATCGGAGCCGGATCCGTCAGCAGGACGCGATCCCCCGGAAAGCTCCTAAAGACCGTCCGCAGGGCGCTCACCGTCGATGCATAGGTCGCGTCGGCTGAACTCGTGGACGCTGGCTTTGGCGCCCAGACACCCGCCGCGCCAGCGCCCAGCCAGCCCCGGACGGCATTCACCAGGTCGACATGCGGACCCTGAACAAGCTGCGGGTTCGCCGTAATCAGGACCCGCAGTTGATGCCGGCTAGCCTCGCGAACTAGGTCACCCAGCGCATCAGTGTCTTTGGCCCCCAGCGTGCCATCCAGCAGCACGGCATCCACACCGAGCGACTGCAAATAGTCCAGCCTTTGGCCGCTCCCCGCCAGAACACCCCGTCCGTCGCCGTCGGAGTCCTGAAAACGCGACGGATCGATGCGATAGAAGACCCCGCGGAGCCACCAGGCCTCCGGTGCCACGCCGGAACCGGCCCACCCCGGCCGGGCGAGTACCTGGGCCGTCCCCGGCAGGGCAGCCATCAGGCTTAGCCCAAGCAGCATTGTGGTCGCAAGGCGAAAAACCAGATCCGTTACTCCGATTCGAGGTTCGCCGGTCAGAGAACAACCGGATCCAGCGCAACGGTGCGCGGGAGTATCTTCATGCTACGCCGGAAGAAGGGCCCAGATGAGGCAACGGCTGTGCAAGACACGGCGCGTCGGCCAGCATCAACGAACGGAAGCTACAGGCCCAGAAAAGCCCGATAGCGAGCCTGCAGCACACCTGTGCTGCGCGCCAGATTCACCTTGGCCACGTTGAACTGGTACAGCGCGCTGACCAGTTGCGTCTGCACGCCGGTCACTGCTGCCTCAGCGTTCACCAGTTCCAGATTGTCCGTTACGCCGGAGGTAAAGCGGTCTCGGGCGTCCACCAGTTCCTGCCGCGCGAGATCGACGTTGCTCTCAGCGACCTTGACGAGCTGTGAGGCTGTCTCAATATCCAGCATGCTCGTCCGAATCTGCGCTTCGATAGTGCCGCGCAGATTGCCTTCCTGGTCGCGCAGTTGCTGCAACTGGGCTTCCGACGTCTGCTGCTCGCCGCGCTGTCCCGCTTCACGGAAGACGGGAACCTTTAAACTGCCCTCGGCAGTAAAGACCCCGTGGTACGACCCGGTCGTCTCACCGAGGATGCCGTAGAAGCCGTTCACCGCCAGCGTTGGCAGCCGTTGGTACCGGATCGCCTTCACCTCATGGTTGGCGACGATGATGCTCTGCTGGAGTGAAAGCAGGTCATTGCGGTGCGTGTACGCCGTCTGGCGCGCCTGCGCCAGGTCGAGGTCGCCGAGCTCGGAGAAGGGCGCATCATCGGTCAAATCCAACTGCTGTCCGGCTGGCAGGCCCATGATTCTGTTTAGCTGAATGCCGTCTTTATCCAACTGCGCGTCTGCCGAAAGATGCGCCTGCTGCCGCTGTTGGTACTCCACCTGCGCCCGTAGAACGTCCAGCCTGATACCCACGCCCGCTTGATCTAGCGCCGTCGCTTGGTCCAGAAGGGCCTTGGCGGAGCTTTCCTGGGCGATCGCGTTTTCCAGATTCGCCTGATCCGCCAACACCTTCAGGTACGCCGTTGTGACCGCTTGTACCAGCTCCTCGTTCGAGTCGGCCACGTTCAGATCTACGGACTTGAACTCCGGCTTGATGGCGCGATAGAGCTCAAAATCCGGCATGTTGAACAGCTGTTGATCCAGGCTGATCTGCGCCGAGGTCGTATTGACCTTGACAATCGTCTGCAGAGTGCTGGGGTCGATCCCGAATTGGGTGAGAAGCGGCCCAACCTTGGTTGGATTGAAGCCCAGTGCCGCCAGATTTAATTGCTGTGCCGTACTTGCGGCCCGAAACTGGAGATTGGGCACCAGGGCGTTCGTGATTTGCCCCTGATACCCCCGGACGGTGCGCTGGTTGGCGTGCTCAAATTTCAGGCGTACGTTGCGCTCGAGGCCAAGTGAGATCGCGTCATCCAGCGACAGGGCCAACGGCCCGTCGGTCGGCTTTTCCACGTTGAAGCTACCAGGACCCGCCAGGGTAGCCTGCGCCACAAACTTGATGCCGGAGCCCGCCGGACGAAGAAAACCAGTGTCCTGCCCACTCAGAAGGGAACTGGGAGCCTGTGGTAACGGCCTCGTCGCGGCCGGGACTCCGGTTGGCTCCGGTACGGGGGCTTGTGGCCTCGTAACGATAGGCGCGCCGGTCTCCGGTTGGGACGGCGTGGAAGGCGAAGTCTGGGCCTCGGCGGTCACAAACGGCAC
>CAXTGN010000324.1:0-6063 GCA_964243455.1 uncultured Acidobacteriaceae bacterium | reverse complement strand
TGGAAGTGGCCGGCGTCTGTGACGCGCAGTGTTCCGCCGCCCACAACCGTGCTGATGGGGCGCGAGACGCGAAAGATCTCCATGCGGTTCTGGAACTTTCGATCGCTGTCCGGCACGGCATAGCGCTCTTCGACGACCGAGATGCGGTCGAAGACTTTGCCGTCGGCAACGGACCGCAACAGCTTCAGGTACTCCGCATGCGCCCAGACCAGCGGTTGCGCCGAGCCGGCGGAACGCCCGCAGTACATGCCCTCGGCGGGAAGGTCGTTGTGGTCCCAGACCTGCTCCGGCAGCATGCCGCCAATGGAAGAGAAGCGCTCCATGGCGCGGATCAGCGGTTCCACGTCGTTGCCTGCCGCGAGTTCGTAGTGGGACCGTTCCCCGGTCAGGATGGGCCAGGCGCGGCCCTGTCCGTAGCCGATGTAGGGACCACCGTCTTTGCGCTGCCCGTAGCCGTCGTGGTTGTAGCGTCGCCAGCAGGGACCGTACGGGGTTTCGATCTTGAGCACCTTGTCGACGACCTGCAGCGAGGCCACAATCAGGGGATCGTCGGCGCGTCGGACGCCATACCGCACCAGCTCCAGGAAGCCGCCGTCGATGACCTCGCGGGCTTCAAAGGTGAACTGTTCGCCGGGCTCCCGGTTGGCGATCAGAATATCGCCGGGAGGGATGCCCGCGTTGTGGAAGGGCTCGCCCTCCGCCGGTGGGCGGATGCGCATGTAATGGTGCGTCACCTCCGGAACGAGCACACCACGCTCCGTCGTGGTCCATTCATCCAGATGCGCCTCGATCCAGTCGGCGTAGTCCTCGAGAAAGGTGCCCAGTTCGCCGGAGCCGAAGCTGCTGCAGATGTCGGCCGCGCACAACAGCCCGGAGATGACGACAGCCAATGTGGATGGAGAGTAGCCGGAGTTTTCTTCCCATCGTTCCTGCTGAGTGACCGGAGCGTAACGAACCAGAAAGCCTGCGGCGCGCGAGACAAAGGGAAAGACATCGAAGTTGCCCAGCCCGCCTGCCTTCCATAGCCGCCAGGCAAGGATGATGGGGTACGCAACCTCATCGAGCTGGATGCCCGACCAGTAGGGCGTTCCGTTGATCCAGAAGTTCTGGGAGAAGCCGCCATCCGGGTGCTGCGTGCAGGCGAGGTACACGAGCGCGCGCAGGGCCGTGTCGATTCGACCGCAGGCCAGCATGGCAGTGGCCGACTGGATCATGTCGCGCGTCCACACGAGGTGGTAGCCGCCCAGGTCGTCGTCGCCTTTGGCATTGCCCCAGGGAATGGAGGCGGAGGCGATGAACGCTCCGGAGTAGGTTTTGTCCTCGTGGGCGAGGACGACGTTGTGCGAGACGCGCGCCAGCTTGCCGCCGTCGGTGGAGGCGGAGGTGAGCCGTTCGGGACTGGTGGCACGGTGCCACTGGTCGACGAAGCGCTTCTGATGCATAGGGTAGGGCGTGGCGAGGGTCTGCATCATGCCGGCCAGTGCCGCATGCGGACCGTCTCCGAGGGCAATGGCGATGGTGAACTCGCGGTTCCGCGCGACGTCGATCTCGCCCATGACGGCGATATTGCCGTTCAGCGCTTCGCCGTACTCCCATTGCATTTTCAGGTGGCAGGTCAGGTCCTGATAGCCGTCGCTGATGCCGACAAAGCCGCAGGAGGTGCGCGAAAAACCACAGCTTGCCCCAAAGGCGAGCGCCACATCGTTCTTCCACGCGAGCAGGCTGCGCTGTCCCGCTACGTTCATGGCTCGCGCCGAGTTGCCTGCGCCGCCGCCTTCGAGGTGAGGCGCCAGGAGGGCGTAGCACTTCAGCCGGGAGAGGATCGCTTCCTCGCCGGAGATCTTGACGTTCATCAGCACAACGGGATGGTGCGGATCGGTGATGAACTCCTTGGTGACGGTGTAGCGCCCATCGAGATCGCTGGCGACTACACGCACCGCGAGGGAATCGTCGTCGATGTAGTGGAAGTCGTACTCGAAATCGCGCTTTTCTTCATGGACAAAGCTTTCTCCGTCGGAGAAGAGCAGTTCCATGTCGCGCGTCTGCGGGCGATCAATGGTGGGGTAGTAGATCTCGTTCAGCGTGCCGTGCGAGAGCGTGAACCAGACCCTGCTGGAGGCGGCATAGGCCGTGGAGACGGCGTCCTTCTTGCTGGAGGTCCATCGTGGTTCCACGCCAGGCGCGCCCGGCGCAGCGCCCCCGTCGAGCAGCCAGTCGTACATCGCGTTCTTTATCTGCATACCACGGGTAGGATGCCGCCTGTGCAGCCTCCATGGGAGCGTTGCGCACCGAATCGATGACGCGTAAAGGGAAGGGGCCCTCTGCACAGGCCCGAGGCGCATCCAAAGTCCTGTGCAGATCGCCCGCACGTCGTTGATGCCGGGCTGTTGTTGCGCTGAGTTTATCCCCGAAGGAGCCCGCATGGCTTTTGAACTGCCTCCCCTGCCGTATGACTACGCTGCCCTAGAGCCGACCATCGATGAAGCAACGATGAAGCTGCACCATGACAAGCACCACCAGACCTACGTGACGAATTTAAACGGCGCGGTGGAGAAACATGCTGACCTGGGTAAGAAGACACCCGAGGAATTACTGAAAGACCTGGCGTCCGTGCCCGAAGAGGTGCGCACCGTGGTGCGCAACAACGGCGGCGGCCACGTGAACCACACGATGTTCTGGCAGATCATGAAGCCCGGTGGCGGCGGCGAGCCGCAGGGCGCGATTGCCGAACAGATCCAAGAAGACTTCGGCACCTTTGACGATTTCAAGAAGCGCTTTAACGAGGCCGCGGCCAAGCAGTTCGGCTCCGGCTGGGGATGGCTCGTCCTTAAGGGCGGCAAGCTTGAGATCATTACCACGCCCAACCAGGACAGTCCGTTGTCGCAGGGCCTTTTCCCCATCCTGGGCAACGATGTGTGGGAGCACGCGTACTACCTGAAGTACAACAACCGCCGGCCGGACTACCTGGCGGCGTGGTGGAGCGTGGTGAACTGGGACGAGATCAACAAGCGGTTCGAGCAGGCCAAGAAGGGCTAGGTTCGTCGCACAACGACATCCCGTTTACCGGTTCGTTCGTTCGAAAAGGGAGGCGCATACAGCGCCTCCCTTTCATTTCGCCGCACGAGTGGGCGTGCCCTCGGGAGTCCTTCGAGCCCCGAAATGCGTCTCATAGGCTATCGAGCGCGACTTTCGTTGAGGCCCCAAAAGAATGTGGATCGTTCGGCTGGCTTTGCGCCGCCCTTATACCTTTGTTGTCCTGTCCATGCTGATCGCATTGCTGGGCATCGGCAGCGCTCTTGAAACACCGAAAGACATCTTTCCGCAGATCAACATCCCCGTGGTCTCGATTGTGTGGACCTACACCGGTCTGACACCGACGGAGATGGATGGCCGCGTGGTGACGGTGTGCGAACGCGCGCTGACGACGACGGTCAACGACATGGAGCACACCGAGAGCCAGAGCTATCAGGGCATTGCCGTCATCAAGGTGTTCTTTCAGCCTGACGTCAAGGTGGAGCTGGCGCTGGCGCAGGTGACGGCGGTTGTGCAGACCATTCTGCGCGTTCTGCCTCCGGGCTCGTTTCCGCCGTTTGTGCTGAAGTACGACGCGTCCACGGTGCCTGTGTTGGAGCTGGGCCTGAGCGGCCAGGGGCTGAGCGAGGCTGACCTGTACGACGACGGGACGCAGTTCATTCGTCCGCGACTGGCCAATGTCCGGGGCGCCAGCGTGCCCTTGCCGTATGGCGGCAAGGTCAAGCAGGTCATGGTCGACACCGATCCGGACCTGATGTTTGCGCATCACCTTTCGGCCCAGGATGTGTCCACGGCCGTCAATAACCAGAACCTGGTTCTGCCGGCAGGCACGGCGCGCATTGGCGACCGTGAATATGTCGTGCGCACGAACTCCAGTCCGAACACCGTGTCAGCGCTGAACGATCTGCCGGTGCGTGCGGCGAACGGCGCTGTGGTGTACATGAAGGATGTCGCGCAGGTCCACATGGGCTTTGCGGAGCAGACCAACATCGTGCGCGAGGATGGCCGCCGATCGGCTCTGCTGACCGTGCTGAAGAACGGGGCGACCTCGACCCTGGACATCGTGAACCAGACCAAGCAGATGGTGCCATCGCTCTCCGCCGGTCTGGGCAATCTGAAGATCACGCCGCTGTTCGATCAGTCGATCTTTGTGCGGACTTCGATCAACGAGGTGGTGCGCGAAGCCTGCATCGCCGCGGCCCTGACCGGCCTGATGATCCTGCTGTTTCTGGGGTCGTGGCGGTCTACGGTGATCGTCTGCATCTCGATCCCGCTGTCGATTGCCACGTCGCTGATCATTCTTACGGCGTGCGGGCAGACGATCAACGTGATGACGCTCGGCGGTCTGGCGCTGGCGGTCGGCATTCTTGTCGACGACGCCACCGTCGAGATCGAGAACACGCATCGCAACATGGCGGAGGGGCTGCCGCTGACGCGGGCCATTCTGCATTCGGCGCAGCAGGTGGCAGCGCCGGCATTTGTGTCGACGCTTTCCATCTGCATCGTGTTCCTTCCGGTGGTGCTGCTGACGGGTGCGGCGAAGTATCTGTTTACGCCGCTGGCGATGGCCGTGGTTTTCGCCATGCTGCCTAGCTACTTCCTATCGCGCAGCCTCCTGCCCACGATGATGCACTTCATGCTCGGCAACGAGATCGGCCTGTACCAGGACCCCGGCGAAGCGGAGCGCGAAGAGCAGCGCAGCTTTATCTGGCGCTGGCATTCGCGCTTCGACCGGCAGTTCGAGAATCTGCAGCATCGCTACAAGAATGTCCTGGGCTGGTGCCTCCAGAACGCGGGTCTGACGATTCTTCTGTTTGTTCTGCTCGTGGTGGTGTCCCTTCCACTGTTGTTCGGCATTGGCCGCGACTTCTTCCCGTATGTGGACTCCGGGCAGATGAATTTACATGTGAATCCGCCAGCGGGACTGCGCCTGGAGGATTCCGAACAGTACTTTGCCGACGTGGAGCGCGAGATCCGGCGCGTTGTGCCGGTAGACCGCGTGGATCTGATCCTGGACAATATCGGCCTGCCCAGCTCGGGTATCAACCTAGCTTTCTCGACCTCCGCAACGATCTCCAACACGGACGGCGACATCCAGATTGCGTTGACACCCGGAAAGAAAGACACACCGAAGTACCAGCGGGCGTTGCGCGCTGACCTGCACGATAAGTTCCCGGGAGCAACGTTCTTCTTCACGCCCGCAAACATTACGAACCAGATTCTGGACTTCGGCCTGCCTGCACCGATCGATCTGCAGGTGTCGGGCCGCGGCAAGAATAACTACGAGCTCGCCACCAAGCTCGCCAAGCAGATTGCGGCCATCCCTGGCGCGGTAGATGTCCACATCCATCAGCAGGTGCAGTACCCGACCATGCAGATCAACGTGGACCGCAGCAAGGCGCAACAGATCGGCGTGACGGAACGCGATGTGGCCTCGTCCACGCTGGTTTCGCTGAGCGGCACGGGCCAGACAGCACCGAACGAGTGGTTGAATCCGGAAAACAACGTCAACTACCAGATCGTGACGCAGACGCCGATTTACCGGATCAGTTCGCTGCCCGAGCTGTCACGGACACCGATCACCTCGGCGGCCGGCAATGCATCGCAGGAACTCGCCAACCTGGCCAGCTTCCGGCGCGATCTGTCGCCGATTGTCACCAACCACTACAACATCCAGCCGGTCTTTGATGTGTACGCCGACGTCGATAACCGCGACCTGGGCTCGGTCTCTGACGCAATTCACAAGATCATGGACGGGGCTTCCAAAGGGCTTCCCAAGACCACCACGCTTGCCCTGCGCGGCGAGGTGGCGACGATGAACGACTCGTTCCTCCGTCTGGGCCTGGGCATCATCTTCGCCATCATGCTGGTGTACCTGCTGATGGCGGTGAACTTCCAGTCGTGGCTGGATCCGCTGATCATTCTGATGGCGTTGCCCGGTGCGTTCAGCGGCATTCTGTGGATGTTGTTCCTCACCCAGACGACGTTCAGCGTGCCGTCGCTGATGGGCGCCATCATGACCATCGGTGT
>CAXTGN010000323.1:0-6066 GCA_964243455.1 uncultured Acidobacteriaceae bacterium | reverse complement strand
TGGAAACGTTCCAGCAACTCATGAAGACGGAAACGACGGATGACCCACTTGGGCGATGCGCCTACATAGGCATGGAAGAGCCGTTGTAAAGTGCGGATACCAAGCCCACTACGGCTCGAGAGGATAGCCACACTCAGAATGGCGGGGTCGTTGAGGATAGCGTCGACCAGAGTAGCGGCCAGGATAGCACTGGAGTCCGATGCTGGCATGCGTGCAGCAAAGTATGCCGCGGCGGCAGCAGCCATCGACTCGGGGCTATCAAGTGCCCGGAGATGCGAAGCGAGGACGAGGATGTCGGAACCGAAGATCTGCGCAGCAGGGACGACTCGGTCTGTCAGCGTGGAGACGGACGCCTTCATAAAGGGCCGGAGACCGCCAGGCCGGAACTTGAGTCCGAACACGCGACGGCGGCCTTCCATCGTGCGCGAGAACCTGCCGGTAGTTACGCCCGAAACTTCGGCTCCCCGGTGGACGCCAGGATCGGCAATGGGTCGCTCCAGGTCGTGCTCGAAGAGGAGATAGCAACTCGGATGCGGAAGAGTTTCGGCCGTACTAGGCGGGTCGCCACGCAAATCCCACTGAACGTACCAGAAGTGGTGGATAAGATCGGCAAGTTCGGGCGGAGTTGCGAGGCGCTGGTGATAGAAAGCGTTGCCACGGTTCTCGGAGGCATGTAGCACTCCGCGAGGCGGTGCGACCGTTGGCGGGAACAACGCGGGCTCGTGTCGCTTTTCTTCAATCCTGCGGGCGTACCTTTTTGTAGCTTCGTTGGAGGGAGACATGAGCATGCACCTGTCACTAAGAATACTCACTGCGGCCGTAATGATCGTGCAGGCTGGCGGCCATGCGAACACAGAGAAAGGCAAACATATGGAGGCGAGGGGCACGTTTGAGTTGAAGGTTACGCCGGCAGAGGCTACTACGTTCGAGAAAGATATGGGCGTGGCGAGGTATCAGATACGTAAAGCTTGGGAGGGCGATTTCAGGGGGGCGTCTGCCGTGGAGATGCTAAGCAGCTAGACCAAGGGCGACACGGCTTCTGGTGAAATGAAGATCGAGGTCGTGAAGGGCTCAGGTACGGGAGAGCTTGCGGGTCTCGCGGGTGAGTTAACAATCATCATCGACTCCGCTGGAAGGCACTCGTACGTGTTCCAATATACGTTGCCGTGAGCGGGCAAGTGTGGATGAACCGGGTTTACACCGGTGACGACTGATCGAAGAGGATACCGGTATGTCTATGAGCGACTTTCTCGGGCAGAAATTGTCACCTCAGCCCCGCTTAGCTTCCAAACTTCATCTCGTGGGACTCCTACTGTTGCTATGTGGGCTAATCGCGGCAGGTGTTCTGTCCCAACATCAAGCTGGCTTAGGCAAAGCTGGTGACGCTTCTGCAGGGCAATTGGCGGACCACAGCAAAGCCATCCCCTTCTATGTTCCGGCCCTCATCATAGAGTGGGCATTGTTCTGCGATTGCCATATCGGTGTCCGGAGGAACGGCGGCACCCTTGCCACTCTCTCTGGTGGACGTTGGAAGAGACCCAAAGACATTCTCCTGGATATAATCGTGGCTGCTTTGTTCTGGGTTATTTGGGAGGGAGCAGCCTATGGAAGTCAGTTTCTACTGGACAAGCTGTTTCCCGGAACGAAAGTGGCTGCCATTGACAGTCTGTTCCCGCATTCCTGGAAGGAGATTGCGTTCTGGATCGTCCTCTGTGTCAGTGCAGGCATCTGCGAGGAAGTTGTATACCGCGGCTACCTGCAGAAGCAGTTCTTGGCATTAACTGGGAGTGTCGCGGTTGCTATTGCGCTTCAGGGAGTTGTGTTCGGGATCAGCCATGGATACCAGGGATGGAAGAACGTGGTGGTCATTTCCATTCTTGGGATGCTCTTTGGAGTTCTGGCGGTATGGCGCGGGAACCTGCGGGCGAATATCGTTGCACATGCCTGGTCTGACATCTGGGGAGGGTGGCTGCACTTCTTCTTCTTCAGATAACGCAACAACTAACTCCGGGCGCATTGGTCAGCTCTCGGCACAGATAACGGGTGCCACGATTGCGGTACGCACTTCTGCGTGACAGTGAAGTGCGTGATCCATCAGGAGGGTAGTGCGGTGAAGACAGAAGTAGGTTTTCCTTTATCCGGCTAGTGCGTTGGTTGGACCGCTCCACGCAAAACGCGTGTTCATCATGCCACACGGCAATCGAACCCGACAAACTGCACGTGCACAGCATTATGCGGTGACTTGGGCAGCGACTGGGGGAAGAGCGTGGTTTCCCGGGATTGTCGACGACGTGGATTTGCGGTAGCAACCGGCTCAGCTTCCAAGGAACGCGTTCCCCGGGACCAATGATCTCAACAGACCCAAGCCCTCGTTCAACGAGTGCATCGGCCCGTTCTCAACATCTGACATCTTGAGTTCGATTGGGTGCCCGGCCAGCGCTCATCTGTTTGCGAGTACCATCGGCTATAGTTGGACCGGAGGTTTGGTCCGAACTTTATGTCAAATCAAACGGTTACGCGCACTGTCGAATCGGATGTTGAGCCTTTCGATATTTACAATGTTCTCGCTGACATCAGCAATATTCCCAAATGGGCACCTGTTTTCGCCGACGCCATTGAGCGCATAGATGACACGCACTACAGAGTCACTAAGAATGGCACAGGTTTCGACCTAGAAGTGTTCCTGCATCCGTCTGCCGGCACCGTGGATTACATTCGAAAAATGGCGGATGACAGACGCGGCGGTGCTTACATCCGCGTTATCCCTCGCCCGCGCGGCGGCAGTACGATCACGATCACCCTACCCATTGGACCCGACTCCAATGAATCTGACATTGCTGATGTACTCGAGCAGGAGATCAGCGCGCTTGTTCATCTCGCGCGCCGCTGATTGGTCCGCACTTCCAGTACTGGACGAATAACTGAGTCACTCATCGAGCCCGGATTGGTAACGACAAGTCGCATTCTCGGAAGCAATCAGCACAGGCGTTTCAAATGACGACTACAGGCCAATGCACGTTTCCAGACTCGGCTCCCTCAACGAGTGACTCGGCGATTTATTACTCATCAAGAACGCCCTTCAATAAAGCGAAGCGCGTTTAGCTTTACAAAGGTCCGGATACGTAAGATAGCCCGGTCTGCGGAACCCGAGCCAGCATATTTGCGTATCCTTCCACAAGGATTGCTTGGTCGATATTTCTTCAGACAATAACCACTGCTTTTCATGACCTGCATGTCCACAAATTGGAGGGAACGAATGCTTCACGCGGTTGACGTTAGCTGTTGGTTTGTTGCAGGATCGATAGCGTTGGCACTATCGATCGGCTGTTTGGCTCAAAGTCCTGACGCGCCGAAGGCACAAATGTCCGTAAACGACGCGCCGCAGGCGCAGACGCTTTCGCGCAAAGAGGCAACCTCGATTATCGCCGACACCAGGAGAATCGTTTCGCCGAACGGTATCGATGAGCTGAAGGAAATTCAAGTCAACGGCACCTTGCAATGGATTTCAATACGCGGCAAGGACAAGCGCAATCCCATTCTGCTGTATCTGCATGGCGGCCCAGGATCTCCAACGATGCCGGGAGATTATACCTTTCAAAATCCATGGGAGGACTTCTTTACGGTCGTCCAATGGGACCAAAGGGGAGCTGGGAAAACCTACGGAGCAAACGATCCCAAAGCGCTCATTCCCACCATGACGTTGCCGCAAATGGTCGACGACGCGGCGGTGGTGACCCAATATTTGCGAAAAACATATGGCAAAAAGCGAGTTTTCTTACTTGGACACTCGTGGGGCACCGTTTTAGGTGTGACCCTGGCACATGAGCACCCCGAGTGGTTTTACGCCTATATAGGGACTGGACAGGCGATCGATGCGCAGCAGAGCGAAGCGGAGGGTTATAAGTTTGCGCTTGGTCAGGCTCAGAGCCACCATAACGACGTGGCAGTGAAAGAACTGAATGCGATTTCGCCCTATCCCGGACCACTACCCCTCACTGTAGAACGCATAGGTGTGCAGCGTAAATGGCTGGAATATTACGGTGGACTGACATGGGGCCGACGCGGTTTCGACTACGACTCCAATGCATGGACGCTGTCCCCCGATTACACAGACAAGGACCTAGACCAAGAGGGTGACGGCAGCTTGTATTCACTCAACCATCTGCTGGACGCCGCGATGGCATTCAACGCAGAGAACATGACGAAGTTCTCATGCCCCATCTTTCTTTTCGAAGGACGACACGATTACTCTGTATCGCACACTGTCGCGGAAGCGTGGTTCAAAAAGGTCTCGGCTCCAAAGAAGGAGCTTGTCTGGTTTGAGGACTCAGCCCATATGGCGATGCAGGAACAGGCTGGAAGATTCCTGTATCACCTCGTGATTGACGTTCGGCCTCTCGCGGTCAAAGCAGGTGATGTGGCGCCAGATGAACTCACGGAATAGTGCACTATTAAATACCGGTTCTGACAAGTCGGCTTATGTTTACTAAGTATCTGCTCAACGGACGAGAACAGGCCGATGCACTCATAGACAGTCTCAGACCACTCTTCGCGCAGCTCTGAAGCGAAGCTCTTCGGAATTGAGTTCTCCGATCTCCATGTCTCGAAAGAGGACTCTGTAAAGCCCAGGTGTGATCAACTCCACGCCCAACTCTTCGAAGCGAAACACCTCGCTGATGAAGACTCTGTTCTTGTGCCAGCTGATGTCGCCGCTATTGTTGACTCGTCGCAGCAGGAGCCCCTTCGGGTACGTGAACTCTGGCAATTTGCGCGGTAGTCGGATCGAGCTGGGGATATAGAGACTTGCGGGGACTTGGTTGCTCAGGCCCTCATGCGGGCGCTCGTTGTTGAACACGTAGCGAAAGTTATCGAAGCGGCTCTGCTGTGCGCGAAGGGATGCTGCAGGCGGCCTCGTCGTGTCCTCCTTGAGCGTGCGATGCATCCGCTCATGGCGGCCGTTTTGTTGCGGTCGACCTGCTTGAATGCGCTCGTGGACGATCCCGAGCTTCATCCAGCCTAGTGAGAGTTTCGATAGGCCGAGCAGACCAGTCCCTGCAAACGGCGCGCCGTTATCGGTCCTGATCCGTGCTGGCATCCCGTACTCTCGCATGGCTGCTTCGCAGATCGCCCGGACTTGGCTGAGGTCCATGCGCGAGACGATCTGGCAGCGAATCAAGTAACGGCTATGCGCGTCCGTGATGGTGAACGGATCACAGCGCTTGCCGTCGCCCGTGGCGAAATAACCCTTGAAATCCATGCACCAAAGTTGATTCGGACCCGTAACCAGAGAAAACGGTTCTGAGCACGGCGTGGTGCGTTTTCTTTTCTTCTGCGGACTAGTTAAGCCCGCGCGGCTCAGGATGTTGCCGAATGTACTAGCTGCAGGCCAGACCACGTCCGGCTGTAGCATCTCCAACCTTGCCTTGAGCTTGCGCGCGCCCCAGGACGGGTGCTTAGCCCGGAGCACGAGAATGGTGTTCTCGATTGGCTCGAGCGTCGCGTGAGAGCAGCTATGTGGGCGACTGCTGCGATCCACGAGTCCTTCTGGCCCCGTCTCGTTATAGCGATTGATCCAGCGGTAGGCCGTTGGACGCGAGATCCCATACGCGCGGCACAGGTCCGCTACCGACATCTCTTCCTTCTGATAACTCGACAGAAACTGCAAACGTTGATCCATGATCCGAATCTGTTTCCAGGGCATACAACATCGTCGTGTGCCCAAATGCTGAGTATTCGTAACCGTCGCGCTCCGCTGTAAACGATGTCTCCGGTCTGTTTTGTAACGGAAGTGCTAAGTACGCTCAGGGGTGAGTGCCCTCGCGTGCGCAAGGGGCACCCTTCCCATCCTGGCTGCACTTGTGTGCAGACCGCCACACCAGGCACCCCTCCGGTTTCGTGCGAGTCTCCGATTGTGCCTCGCCACGCTTTACCTCCGACAAACGGCATTGCCGTGGCTGACCGGCACGTCCGGCCCTGACCGCAGGTCTGGTACACATCTCTGGATATCGATTCATCCAACCAGCGTTCCGATCTCGCATGCTCGCCCCGATGACCGGCACCCGCAAG
>CAXTGN010000322.1:5735-6085 GCA_964243455.1 uncultured Acidobacteriaceae bacterium | reverse complement strand
GGATGGCCTCGAAGGCCGCTTGTGGAGCATACCCCTTCCGTGGCCACGCGCGACAGCGTTAACGTACCCACACTGCTTGCTCTGCTCGCAGCTCTCCTCGTGCTCGAATACAGCGCCACAGCCCTGACGCCTACGCGATCCATTCGCAAACTCTTTCCGCGTCACGTTAAGCTGTTTGACCATGACACCTCAACCTATCTCGGACGGATCTAGCCATCCGGGGCGGTGGCGTATCGCGGGCCTGCTTGGGGTTGGTGTGCTGGTGAACTACTTCGACCGGGTGAATCTTTCGGTCTCGCATAACGCGCTGCACAGCACCTTCGGGATCTCCGATATCACCTTCGGCTACC
>CAXTGN010000322.1:0-5725 GCA_964243455.1 uncultured Acidobacteriaceae bacterium | reverse complement strand
ACTGGACCTACGCTGCCTGCCAGTTGCCCGTCGGCCTTCTGCTGGACCGCTTCGGTGTTCGACGAGTGGGACGTGTCAGCACCTCCCTGTGGGGAATCGCGTCCTTTGCCGCCGCGATCACACCGAACATCACGGGCTTCTTCGCTGCCAGGCTCCTGCTAGGGGTAGGCGAGGCACCCACCTTTCCCGGCAATGCCAAAGCCATCGGATTGTGGTTCCCCGATCGCGAGAAAGGGTCGGCCACGGCGATCTTTGACGCAGCCGCGAAGCTCGCCTCCGCCATTGGCGTTCCTTTGCTCGGCATACTGCTCCTGCGGATTGGTTGGCGATGGAGCTTCGCTGTGACCGGTCTGCTCAGCCTGGCCTACTTCGCCTTGTTTTCCAGGCTCTACCGCGATCCCGAACGGGCATCCGATCCAAATTACATTGGGCCGGACTTGTCCACGGAACAGCCGCACTCTCTCCAGGCCACGAACCTTCCCGCGTCTCTTGGCTCATTGCTTCAAAACCGCAAGGTCCTGGGGCTTTCCCTTGGCATGGGCGCGTACAATTACGTCTTCTATCTCCTGGTGACGTGGCTTCCGAGCTATCTATCCTTCGCCCTGCACATCGATCTCTTGCACTCCTTCCTGTACACCGGCGTTCCCTGGCTTTTCGCAACGTGCACGGATCTTACGGCGGGACTCACCTCCGATGCGCTAATACGGCGCGGATGGGACGCTAGCCGCGTCCGCAGAACCGTCCTCATCTGCGGAACTGCGTTCGGCCTCGGCATCCTCGGTGCAGCCAACGCGCATACCGCGACCCGTGCTCTGCTGTGGATCAGCATCTCCATCGGAGGACTTTCTGCGGCATCGCCGATCGGCTGGGCCATCCCCTCCATGATCGCTCCGCGCAGAAGCGTCGGCACCGTCGGTGGAATCGTCAACCTCTCCAATCAGCTCTCCGGCATCGCTGCACCGATCGTCACCGGATACATCGTTCACGCGACCCATTCCTACGCGTGGGCCTTCGGTGTATCGGGTGTATATCTCCTCATAGGCCTGATCGGGTACATCTTTCTGCTGGGCAGGATCGAACAGATCAAACCCAGTCCGCCATCTAGCGCACCCTTGCCTGCTGCGTAGCCGCTGGATACTCTTTTGCGTTTCCGGTTCTGGAGTTGAAGACGGAGAAGCTCCCGTTCGGCGACGCGATGAGCTGGAGGTAATTGCCCGGATCCGAGCCCTGCAGATTAGCAATGTACTGCGATGCCGTGTTGTGCCCAGCGCCGCCCTCCGCCGAGTAGTGCAGCTGCCACAGAGTCTCCAGAGCCGGACTTCGACTCAGCGTCTGCATCGTCGGAACCGAGCCACCCTTGGTCTCGCCGTTATCCATGATGGCCACGCGCGGATGAATCGCGTGAACCAGCGCTGGGCTGGAACTCTGATACCAGCCGTGGTGCGAGACGATGTACACATCTACGTGCCCAAGCTTGTTGTTGGGGCACATCAGCTGCATCTCCTTGTCCCAGGTTAGATCCCCGAGATCCAGAAATTTCAAACGGCCATAGGTGATCTCTACCCCGAGCGATCGGCTGTTCTCTGTTTGATCCGCAGGCCTCGTCTCGGAAGCTGCACAGGAGCCGTTCGGTTGACCCGCGCCCGGCAGTGGTGCCTCGAGCAGTTGTCCGTCCGCACTGATCACCTTCAGCGACATGCCCCCGATCGATAACTCCTGTCCCGGATGCGCTACGACATGCTTCGCTCCGCTGGCGCCCAGCACCTTCTCATAGGCCGCGTAGCCCTGCGCCGTGATGCCGCCATCCAGCTCACGGTTCGGCCCATGATCGACAAATGTGCCCACGGGCAAGCGCGCTACCAGCTGCGGAACGCCTCCCACATGATCGGTATGGAAGTGCGTGATCAGCACATAGTTCAGCTTGGTCACACCCGCGAGCTTCGCCGCCGCCGCAATCCGGTCCGCGTCCCGGCCGTTATTCCCAGGCCATCCCGTATCGACCAGCAACGAGCGCCCATCAGGCGTGACAAAGAGCGTGGCCTGGCCGCCTTCCACATCGACGAAGTACACTTTCAAGCGATCCGGCGCAGAAGCCTTCGCGGCTTGCGCCCTTACAGGCAGAGGCAATGCAGGGGTCATGCAGGCGAAGAGACCGCTAACAGCAAAGCGCAAGAGTCGGAAAGAAGTGCTCATCGTATGTCCTCGGAACAACCAGCTTGGGGTTCAAGACTTCTTGACTGTGGCCCGCGTGGACCCCGTCGTGATGCCGCCATCAACCAGCAATGTCTGCCCGGTGATGTAGCGGCTCGCCTCCGACGCTAGAAAGACAACGGCGCCATCAAGATCATGGGGCTCTCCCGGGCGTTTCAGCGGGATCCGTTCCACAAGGTACTCGACCCATTCTTTGTCCTCGTACAGGACGCGATTTTGCGCCGTCTGGAACCAGCCCGGCGCGAGGCAGTTTACCGTGATGCCGTGCTTGCCCCAGTCATCGGCCAGGCTCATCGTCAGCTGCCGAATGCCGCCCCGGCTGGCGGTATACGGCGCCAGCCCCGCATAGCCAAAGACACTGGTGACGGAACCGATATTGATCACGCGCCCATAGCCGTGCGGCACCATCAAGCGGGCTATCTGCTGTGCCACAAAGAAGCTGCCACGCAGGTTCGTATCGAGCACCAGATTCCAATCATCCCAGGTCACCTCAAGCGCTGGTTTGCGCACATTGCAACCGGCGTTGTTGACGAGGATATGCACCTGCGAACTGCCTGTGGCTGCGGCGGCACCGAAGGCCTCAATGCTGTCCCGGTCGCGCACATCCAGTTCGATCGGCGTCGCCCTCCGCCCAAGGCCTTTGATTTCTGCAACAAAGGGCTGGAGGTCGGCCTTGCGTCGGCTGGTGACAATCAAATCGGCGCCGGCTTTCGCGAGAGCACGGCCAAGGTACTGACCGAGGCCGCGGCTGGCTCCGGTAACAACGGCAACCTGCCCATGGAGATCGAAGAGAGCATCGTTCATAGCGCTCCGACGAATTCAGAGGATGCACCCTCGCCGCGGGGATCCAGCACGACCTTCATCAAGTTCGGCTCGCGCGCATGCAGCCGTTCAAACCAGGCAGGACCGGCCTCCAAAGGAGCCACTGCCGTGATCAATGCCTTCACCTTGATCCTGCCATCCACGATCATCGCCATCGCCTCTGGGTATTCGCCCGCCGAGGCACAGGAGCCCTGCAGCCGGATTTGTCGCGACACCACCTTCTGCAGCGGCAGCGTGACCTGCGGCGTAATGTTGCCGACCAAAGTGACTGTTCCTCCCTTGCGCACACAATCGATGCCCGTCGCGATCGTCTCATCACGACCCACGGCTTCGAGCACGCATCCTACGCCTCTACCACCAGTCTGATCCAGGATCTGCGCAACCAAAGCCGAGCCGGATGCAAGAAAGGTCCCATCAGCCCCGAGTTCGGCAGCCAGAGCCAGCCGGCTCGCATCGACGTCCGACACAAAGACCCGGCAGGCGCCTGCGGCACGTGCGGCCTGCAGCAGAAGAAGTCCAATCATCCCTGCGCCAATCACCAGCACGGTATCCCCGTGTATGAACTCAGACACCGCGACCCCGTGCATGGCAACCGACACCGCCTCCAGCATAGCGGCCTCCGGGAAAGAGAGCGTATCCGGCAGCCGGTACGCAATGCGCGCCGGTACGGTCAGAAACTCTGCAAACGCTCCCGCACGCCGGTAGTCTCCGCACGACACCCCGAGGACCTGACGGTGGTCACAGAGATTTACCTCTCCGCACCTGCGGTACTCGCAGGAGCCACAGTAGACGGTGGAATCGAAGGTGACCCGATCTCCGGGAGCAAAACCGTTCACCGCGGACCCGATCTCAACGACGGTGCCCGCCGCCTCATGCCCCATCACGATGGGCGGAATACGCCGCCCGGAAGACCCGTCATATCCGTGGACATCACTTCCACAGATGCCGCACGCCGCGACCCTGATCAGGAGGTCGCTCGGCCCGTTCTCCGGTCGCGGGACATCCTGTACCTGAAGATGGCAGTACTCGCTCAATAAAAGCGCTTTCATGCGGATGATCCTCAACCTGTCGGCACCACCGCGTCCATGGCCCTGGATGCAGACAGGGTCATGCTTTGCCGACGCTATGAGAGTGTAGAACCCGCAGGCGTCCTCGGTCTCGGTCCGAAGTCTGACAGAACGCCACCACGTGAGGATGTCGCTCGGCAGCGCACCTTCTGGTCCACACATGTATCAGGCCCTGCCGCGCCCTGAAGGACGAGAAAAAGAGGCGCTTCCTGAAAGCCCGCAGGAATGACAACGGCGACTAGCAAAATAAACAGGCAAACCGTTTCACAAATCATGTAAGCGCTAACACAAAGCGCGAGGGTACGCCTCCGCGACGCAACCCCGCCTGCGAATCAAAAATCCCTGATTTACGACGCACAAATGCCTTGACACCTGATTTCACGCTCGTGATACAAAGCTGCCGCAAGCAAGCAAGTCATTTACTTCACAGCCAAAAAACGTGGAAGCTTCGCGCCTTTTGGCACGGGCCCTCAACAGTTCACAAAAGGCGACGCCGTCGGCCAGTATGCACTTGGCGGCAAGTCTATTCAACGTTGTCTTCCGCAGTGCCCCTTCCCTGCAGAAACAAGGAGAACTGATGTTCCATCCTCGACACCTCCGGGATCTTCGCTTTCAGCTTGGGGACCGCTCCACCCATTGGCAGACGGCGGTCCTGGCGGCATCCGCTGCACTCGTTGTTGTCGCCCCGTCGGCCCTTGCCCAGGGATCGGGAGATATCACCGGGACCGTCAAAGATACCAGCGACGCCATTCTTCCCAAAGCTTCGGTCACCCTGATCAACCCGGGCACCGACGCAACCCGCAGCGCCACCTCCAATAGTGCGGGCCTGTTCGACTTTACGGGGCTGGACGTCGGCAAGTACAACCTCAGCGTCAAGGTCGCCGGCTTCACGCAATACAAGCGCAATGACATCGTCATGAACGTCGCGCAAAACGCTGAACGAAGACGTCACCCTCAAAACAGCGATGAAGGCACCACGGTTACCGTTGAGGCCGATGCACGGCAGGTACAGAGCGAGACCAGCGAAGTAAGCACACTCATCACTGGCCAGCAAATGGTGCAACTCGCCACCAATGGCCGCAACGTGATCGGTCTCACCTCACTGGGCACGGGTGTGGCGACCACCAACCCATCATTCAATGGCGTCACCGCCCAGGGCTCCAGCTTCAATCTCAGCTTCAACGGCATGCGACCCGATCACAACAACTGGCTGATCGACGGCGGCGAGGTGTATGACCGCGGCTCGGGCGGCAAGCTCGACGTGATGCCCTCCCCCGGACATGCTCGACGAGTTCCAGGTGCTTAGCTCAAACTACACCCCGGACTACGGCATCTCCTCCGGCGGAACGGTGAGCATGGTGCTGAAACAGGGCACAAAGAGTTTCCATGGCGCGCTGTGGGAGTTCAACCGCAACGATATGTTTGACGCGAACAATTACTTCAATAAGAACAGCGGTTCGGTCAAACCCAAGCCGGAACTTCGCCTCAACATCTTCGGCGGCGACATCGGTGGCCCGGTCGCGATTCCTCACCTATACAACATGGGGCTGAACAAGACCTTCTTTTTCGCGGGCGAAGAGTGGCGCCGTTACACCCAGGGCGCACAGCCGTCGCAACAGGCAACG
>CAXTGN010000321.1:0-6120 GCA_964243455.1 uncultured Acidobacteriaceae bacterium | reverse complement strand
ATGTGGGGATTATTCAACGCCCACTTCTGGGGACAGTCCAAGGCCCGTTGACAGCCCTGCCCCGCATCGGCGATGGTGTAGTCAGGATTGGGCCCCTGCTGGGCGGCGTCGAGCAGGTGCACCCCCCATGTGTCGGCGTCACGGCGCCCCTCTGCCGCCAGCAGGTAGCAGTAGGTCGACGCCGCATCGACGCCAGCCAGCACGGGCGTGGCGCCCTGGAAGATCTCGTCGTGCAGGCCCACCCGAATGCCGGACAGGTCCTGCTGCCGGTTGATGAAGCCGGCCTGCCGCGTGGCCGCCTGGAGCACGTCGTGGACGCAGCCCACGCTGATCGACACGCCCAGCAGGTCGCGCAGGAACTCCACCACGCCGCGATACGATCTGCGGCAGATCAGCGTCAGCCCGACGATCACCTGGCGCAGCCAGGCCTTGGTCACCGCCAACTCGAACAGCACCTTGCTGTCCGGCACGGCAGGCGAGAAGGCATCAGTCAACGCAGCACGGGCCTTGTGCGTCTGCTGATAGACGAACTTGCGGCTCACCCCGTGCCGGGCCGCCAGGTTGCTGACCGTCTCCGATCGCGCCAACGCCTGAATGGCCAAGTCCTTGCGGTCACTTCCGGGCAGCCGCGCCGCTGCGCCAACACATCGCTCCATCTCACGCCACACCTGAAAACGTCAGGGTGGCGTCACCCGACCCGGCAACGTCAACTCGGCTCCAGCTGTAACCCGCCTATGAACCACGCCGGGAACAGCGCGGCGAACTGGCCGTCCTGATACACGGGGCCAAGCGCGTCGGCGATGCGCAGGCAGAGCGTGCCCTTGGGGAAAGCAGCACGCGCGACTCGGCGGGTCTCTTCAGGCACGATGGGCGGATCTTGCGGGCGCAGCATGGCGAGAGCCTCCAATAGGACGGGCCCGCATCATCGCTCCCGAACCGAAGCACGCGTCGTCAAAACGGGGGGAGTGAGGCCGCCGCTGACTTCGCCACCAGCATCAACGCTGCTACTGCTCGACATGGCGTATCGGCTCCTTCAGGAGTTCAGGCAGGCCTTCACCCGCCTCGATACGCCACCCTCCTCAAACCGTCGTCACCCAGGTTCGGCCATAGCTCTGCTCTCGGTCCGGAATAGGGCCACTCACCAAACGATAACGAATTCGAGCACATCCTGATGTCCACTTGTGGCGGCGTGTCGTTATGGATGGCGGGGTGAATGTCATCCTCGATCAGTGTTTTGGGAATGGGGCGAGGTGCAATAGCCTGCAGGCGCAGGTGCATCTGCGCGACCATGCCCTGGACAAGTTGCGCCAAGGCGTATGCGTGTTTGACGCGCAGCAACGGCTGCTGCTGTTCAACCGCTGCTATTCGGAGATGTACCGGCTACGACCGGAGGATCTATGGATCGGCATGACGCTGCGGGACGTCACAGACCTGCGCTATGCCGCAGGCACCGGACCGGAGATGCCGAGAGAGGAATACTTGGCCTGGCGGAACCGCATCCAGGTCGCGGCCAGCGTCACCGAAACCGAGGTGACGCTACGCAATGGCCACGTGCATGAGATCCATCAGGAGCCACTGCCTGGCGGCGGCTGGGTGGCGACGTTCGACGACATCACCGAGCGACGCCGCAGCGAGCAGCGCATCCAGCACATGGCGCAGCACGACGCGCTGACAGGCCTGGCGAACCGGGCGCTGTTCACCGAGCGGCTGCAAGAGATGGCTGCGCGCCTGGGTCGGTCGGAGGAGGCGGCTGCGGTGCTCTGCCTGGACCTAGACCACTTCAAGGAGGTGAATGACACGTTGGGCCATCCAGCCGGGGATGCCCTGCTGCAACAGGTTGCGGAGCGGCTGCGGCAGGAGGTGCGGCAAACCGACACCCTGGCGCGGCTGGGAGGCGACGAGTTCGCAGTCATTCTCAACAACCTGCAGGAGCCGGCGGAAGCGTCGAGTTTCGCTGGCCGGGTGATCTGCGCCTTGTCGCTGCCGTTCGACTTGGAAACACAAATGGCAACAATCGGCGTGAGCATCGGCATCGCCTTGTGCTCAGGTGCGGACGCCCAGACGGAGCCGGACCACGTGCTACGCTGCGCCGACATGGCGCTGTATCGGGCGAAGGCGGAAGGACGAAATGGCTACCGGTTCTTTCAGCCCGGCATGGACACACAGCTACAGCGGCGGCGCTCGATGGAGCGGGATCTGCGGCGAGCGTTGGCGGAGAAGCAGTTCACGCTGCACTATCAGCCACAGTTCGACCTTGGCACTCGGCGCCTGACCGGGGTGGAAGCGCTGCTGCGCTGGCAGCATCCAGAACAAGGCATGATCGTGCCCGACACCTTCATCTCATTGTGCGAGGAGACCGGCCTGATCTTGGCGGTGGGGGAGTGGGTGTTGCGGGCAGCGTGCGCGCAGGCGGTGCAGTGGAGGGGGGTGCGACTCGCGGTGAACTTGTCGCCGATGCAGCTCCAGTGGGCGGGTTTCGTGGGTTTGGTGGAGCAAGTGCTGCGAAACACGGGCTTCTCGCCCGACTTGCTGGAGCTGGAGATCACCGAGGGCATGCTGTTGCAAGATACTGCGCAGACGCTGAAGGCATTGGGCGACCTGCGGAGGCTTGGGGTGGGGGTCGTGCTCGATGACTTCGGCACTGGATATTCGAGCCTAAGCTACCTGCGTCGGTTCCCGTTCGACAAGCTCAAGATAGATCTCGGGTTCGTGGCGGACGTGGTGGAGGACGCGGGAACGCGGGCCATCGTGCGGGCAGTGACGACCTTGGGGCAAAGCTTGGGAATGCGGGTGAACGCGGAGGGGATCGAGACCCCGGAGCAGCTCGCGTGCTTGCGGGCGCTGGGGTGCGACGAGGGACAGGGCTTCTTGTTGGGCTATCCAGTCGCGCCGGACAGGATCAGGGGTCTGCTGACCACGGTGGGAGATGAACCATGGCAGACTGCCAGCGAGCCCGTGTCTTGACCAACGACATAGGATGCTACGACGAGCGACCTTCGGATACCCACAAGGGCGAACTCGGGTCAGAGTCTGGCAGCGGCAGTGCTGCAGCTTCGAACCTGATCCCACCGCTGCCGATCGCTACGCCGGCCGCGAGGAGGTTCCAGAGGGCGCGCATGACGCAGCGGCTCAGCAGGTGCCAAGCCTGTCAGTCGCCTGAGGAGATCTTTCCATTCACCATGGCTTTCCAGCCGATCGTGGATGTTCAGGAGTGTCGGATCGACGCTTACGAGGCTCTGGTGCGCGGGCTGGATGGCGAAGGCGCTGGGCAGGTTCTGGCGCGGGTCAATGCCGAGAACCTCTACAAGTTCGACCAGGCTTGCCGCGTCAAGGCCGTCGAGATGGCAGCCCGTCTTGGCATGGACCGGCAGCTCAACATCAACTTCCTCCCCAATGCCGTCTATAATCCTCGCACTTGTATCCGGGCCACTCTGGAGGCAGCTGCCCGCACCGGGTTCGATCCAAGGCGCCTGACGTTCGAGATTGTCGAGTCGGAGATGATCTCCGACACGCCCCATCTACTCAACATCATTGCGGAATACCGCAAGCAGGGATTCAAGATCGCGTTGGATGACTTCGCGACCGGCTACTCCGGGCTGGCGCGGCTGGCCGAGTTGAAGCCCGACATCGTGAAGCTCGACCGGATGCTGACGCGAGACTGCGACAAGGATCGGATCCGGCTGGCGATCATAGCGAGCATGATCGCGCTCGGTGCTGAGATCGGCATCAAGATTGTCATCGAGGGCATGGAACGCAGAAGCGAGGTTGACGCATTGCGCTCTGTCGGGGCTCGGTTCATGCAAGGGTTCTACTTCGCCAAGCCTGCCTTCCAGGGTCTCTGCACCGATCAGAGCATCTTTTCCGAAAAAACCTGAGTGTTAGCCAGCGTAAATACCGGACCCAGGGGAAGTGCGAAGGTTCAGTGTGTTACGGCGCTGATCAGCGTCAAGACCCGCCGCTGATCTACATGCTGGGTTTGCCTGTCAGCATCGGCTACATCCACGACGTGCTCTAGGCGGCCACGCGAGAGGCAAGCGTGATCAACCAAGACCAGGACCTGTCCGGCATTTGGGTGGGCCTGCACGACGAGGTCTTCCAGGGCGCCACGCCCGTGCTGGCCGGCGTCGATGCGGCGTCGACCTACTGTTACCTGCTGGCGGCAGAGCAGCGCCGTGATGCCGACACCTGGGGCGTGCACCTGCGCAACGCCGCCGAGCAGGGGTTCAATCCTGACTACACCATCGCTGATGCCGGGCAGGGCTTGCGCGCCGCGCAGCAGCTCACTCGTCGAGAACCTCAGCTCGCGGCTGCGCAGCTACTTCACCCTGCGCCGCTACCTGGGCAACTCATACCTGGACCTGCTGCGCTTCTTCCTGAACCATCGTCGCTTCATGCGCAGCCGGCATGCCAGACGCGCTGGTGACCGATTTGAGGCTCGGTCCCGGGATGAGCGGCCTCGCGCTGATTGCCGAGGCCCGGCGCCGGTGGTCGCAGCTACGTGCCGTGCTCGTCAGCGGTGCCGACCCGGCGGGACTGCGCCTTCACCCGAACGACCGGTTCCTGGGCAAGCCGTTCAGCATGGGCAAGCTGCTCCAGGTCGTCGCGGAGCTGACCAAAGAACCTGACGCGGTTGTCTGTCGCGCGGCCACCCTGTCACAGTTCCAGACCAAGACCGGCGGTGCTCGCGATAGCGCCCGCTGACGTGGACAGAATGAATTGGGCGCAGGTTCGTGCGACCTTGGTTCGCCCGGCAAGCTGACGCTGCGCAGGATCAGCCGCCGATCGTCCCGCCTGCCTGGCCAGGGCCGTCATACCATCCAGCGGCGGTCGCAGCCGCAGCCACTACCGCCGCATCTGCCTCGATGCGGTTGGACCCTAGCCGCCCCGCCTCGGCCAGCGCCGTGCTTGCCCTGCCAACCAGGGCCGCAGGCATCTCGCCATGCGACGGGGTCAGCGTCGCAACCCCGATGCTGACGGTCAGGACCCCGCACGCTGAACCAGGGTGCGGCAGGATGCGGTCCAGCACCGTGTCTCGGACCTGCTCGGCCATCATCATGGCGCCGAACCCGTCCGTGTGCGGCATCAGGACGGCAAACACCTCGCCGCCATAGCGGGCGGCGATGTCCGTCGTGCGGCGGGGGCGGCCCTGCACGCAGGCGCCGACGATGCGCAGCACCTCGTCCCCAGCCTGCGATCCCTGAACCTCGATGTAGGACTCGAACTGATCGACCTCCAGCAGCAGCAGGGACAGCGGCTGCTCGTCGCGTGCCCCCCGCGCCCACTCGGCCGCAAGTGCATCGTCGAAGCGCCCGCGGCTCAGCAGCCGGGTCAGGCCATCGGTGGCTGACACCCGCGCCAGTTCGGCCTGCGCGACGACCAGCTGCTCCTCCAGGCGCCTGCGGTCCGTGATGTCGTGGACGCTGCCCACAAAAACCGCGCCCAATCCATAAGAGCTGGGCGCGACCTGGAAGAAGGTCTCGACCCACATGTGCGACCTGTCGCGGCGTAGGTAGCGATATTGGCAGGTCGCCCCGGCGTTCCCAGCGTGCAGCCCGGCCAGAGCCCAGACGACACCCGACCAGTCATCGGGATGAACCAGCGTGCTGTGGTCGCACGCCAGCACCTCGTCCATGGTCCACCCGGTCATCCTGTGGAGAGCGGGTGACGCGAAGCGCACTTGGCCGTCAAGGCTTAGGCACAGGATCCCATCCCGTGCATGGTCGGCCAGGAGCCGGTAAAGCTCTCCCGCTTGCTGACCCTCACCGGCCGGCCCATCCTGGAAGGTGAGAGGGCTTGCAAGGTGGGCTGAGGTCATGACAGCCGACTCCAGGGGACGCTGCTGCATCATGCAGAGGCCAACCGTTCGCTACCACGACGGTCTGGTCGCTCACCGTCAAGAAAGGTCAGCCCGCATATTCCGACGAGATCAGCCGGTGTTTCCGGGTCCCTCCACATTCTTGATGCCGATGTGGGGCTGCTGTGGCGGCAGCAGCACGCCGATTCCGCGCGCAAGAGACGTTTGCTAAACTGATATATTATTATAAAATCTTGTACATGCTCGTATCAGGATTTGTAAGACATTGATATCATTATGTGGCACGGAAGCTGCGTAGCAGGCTG
>CAXTGN010000320.1:0-6160 GCA_964243455.1 uncultured Acidobacteriaceae bacterium | reverse complement strand
CTGTCGAGATGCTTACAAGCACGAGTGAGTCTTGCCCAATCAGATTCAGATGCCGGGTAGACCCCAGGACGGGGTAGGCCCCCGCTAGCGACTAGCCGCCATCTACCGGCACCTGAGATTTGCCGCCGCCGCCAGTTGCGCCATCTGTCGTTACGCCTTGGCCAGCGTTCGGTGCTGCGTATCCAAACGCGATTGCAATCAACTGAAGTAATTCGTACATCAGATCGTGGTTGATTTGTGAGTGGATCTTAACCATCGGAGGAAGTCATGGTACCTCCACCTTCGAATGCTCGGATGCGACATTCGAAGCGGATGTAGCTCCGTTCGCAAATGCAGACATCCTACCGGTCGGCATCATTTCCTCGCAAGCAAAGCACGTCCAATTCACAGCCCAACAAAGAGGTGAAGAACATGGGAATCTGTGGCATCGGCAACATGGGTGTCGCTGGGCGGCTGATGCCTAAATCAGTTTACAGTGCAATGCAGCACTCCCCCGGGATGATACCTTGCAGCCCAGAGCGGCTGCTACGGCTTCGCACATAGATCAGGGTTCATGATGTATATGGTGCAGTTTGCATCCTTGCATGGTTGTGACTCTTTCCCCACGTGAACAGAAGCAATGCGCTCACACTTATCGCGATCTTTTGAGCAGTCGTAGTCCGCATATTGAGCGTCATCTCGGAATCGAACACTGTTTGCGTAACCACTGCTTGTTGGTCCCCCCTCGTCATAGAAGCCAGCTGAACCGGAGATTGGCTTGCGGGGATGGAGAGGGGTGATAGTCAGTGCCATGGAATTCACTTCCTTGTTGCAACCGACCTCGGGATTCGCGGTCAATTGCACGCCTTCTTCGCCGGGGTGGTATCCCTTTTTGGGAATGTAAGAATGCACTGTCACAGTCCAGGGCCCGGTTAGATCGGAGAGCGGTTTCGAAGATTCGCCGACGAACACGACATACTTGGAAGCCTTCGGTATGTTTGTACAGTACCCCGCCCCTTTGCTGGACGTGACGGGCTTCCAATCCCCCGTAGAGTGGAAGCTCATCGAGCCGCAGCAACCCTTGACTGGGGTACTGGCACTATCGAAGGTTTCGCAGGGTTTCGTCTTCTTGCTATCGTTCACTCTGTCGGGCGGTGTCTTCGGTTTGCACCCAATCAGACCCAGAGCAGGTAGGGCAACTAGAAGGCCCACCCACGTTTTCCATCCGCCCCGTCCAAAGCTCGTCATGTCACCGCTCTCCGTGCGCTGCTTGTAGGGCCCGTAACTCTTGAATCGCGTGTTGTATGTCTGGTCTGCTGCTGTAGCTGTTGAATGTGAAAGTGCCCCAACTCTGTTCCAGTTGACGAAAGATGTCAAGTGACTTTTCGCTCAATGTAACAGCCTTTGCCGCCTCACCTGCCTTGGCCGCAAGCCTTGCTTCTAGACAAAGCGTAAGGGCCTCTGATTCGTACATGGCTTTGCGCTCGAAGAATACTTGGGCTGACTCAGCTTCGTGCTGTGCATCTGCCCTGTCATTGCCCCGAACGTCCATCGTTGCCCTCAGCACCTTCGCCTGAGCTAGAGCACGATAATCACCATGAGCCTGAGCAGCTATGACGAACTGCTCAGCGATCCTTCGAGCAAGTTCCTGCTTGCCAACTTCCAGGTAAGCGAATGCCTGCAAGCGCTGCACAGAGGAGCCTTGGAACAAGGTGTCAGGATAGAGGCGTTTTGCTTCGTCTGCGATCACCAGAACGGGCTGCCAGTGTCTCTGGCTCTGCTGCATACCCGCATTGATTGCGTCAGCAGAGAATCCCAGATCGGCTCGCTCGTGAGCCTCGCTCGGAAGTGTCGCAAGGATCTTGCGCGCCTCTTCATAACGCCCTAGTGGCCAAAGCACCTCAGCGCAATGAAGTTCCTGGTAGGCGGCACCTTGACCCGTTGTTTGCGTGACTTGTAGTGCCCGTTCAAAGTGGTCCAGTGCGTTGGGGTATTGCTCCGTGTCAGCAAGGATTTCGCCGGTAAGTTCTTCGCCCATCGCAATAAGTTGCTTATTGTCCGATTGGGTGGCCTTCTGGATCAATTGATTACTTAACTGCAGGGCCTTTTCGTAGTCGGCGGTAGCGCGTTCCCCTCGGATCAGGAGGATGAGTGCCTGATCAGCCGATGCGAGAAAGCCGTAGTCCTGGTAATAACCGAGCGCACCCATCGCAGCCTGGATTTGCTCGCTCGCTCGACCTTGCTGATCGTACAAACTGGCCAAGTTCAACTTGGCGAAAGCTTCCAGGCGAGGGTGACCGCTTTGTTCAGCACGGTGCAGAGCCTCTTCCAACGGCGGCTCTGCGGCTGCGAAGTCTTCTTTTCCCATGTAGGCGTTGCCTACCCGGATCAGGCTGTCAGTCGTCCAGTACTCAAGCCCGGCTGCCCTGGCCATATCGAGAGCTTGGTTAGCAAGAACGAGTGCTTCGCCTTCCTGGCTCTTGTTATCTTCTACGCTGCTCAGTTGTGATCGGCTTCGAACCTCCATCTGCTGATTCGCGATCTGGCGTGCGAGTTCCAAGGACTTCTTCAATTGCTCTTCTGCTTCGCGAAATTGTCCTGCCTGGTCCGCTGCAAAGCCCCGCTGGTACGCGACTTCTGCGAGACCCTCTGGGTCGCTTTCCGCGGTGTAAAGCGTCTCTGCATGGTCGAAAGCGCTGGCGGCGCCTACGCGATCACGTAAACGGCTTCGCAGGATGCCGAGATGCAGAAAAGGGGCGGGGTCGTCTGGATTGAGTTTCGCGGCTTTTTCATAGCTGGCTACGGTCTCCTGCACCCTGCCGGCCTTTTCGTAGATGCGGCCGAGGTCGACATAGCCCTGCGCTTTGTTCTCGTCGGGTAGCTGTTTCAGGATGGCTTCGTAATCCTGGGCGGCGGCGGAGTAGTCGCGGGTGAGCGTGGTGCGGACGGCGTCGATGTAGCGGCGTTCCATGTCGTTCAGGCCGCGTTGCTCTTCGGGGGCCGCGGCGAGGAGCATCTCGCGTTGAGCGGAGGCGGTGAAGTCGAGTTCTGTCCAGGCATCGGCCAGGGCGGCGTGGGCAAGGGCGTATTTTGGGTCGCGTTGCGTGACCGTGGCGAGCAGGCGTGTGGCTTTCAGATAGGAGCCTTCGCGTAAGGCCGTCATGCCCATGGAATAGAAGCGTGCTGCATCGGGCGGGAGCTCCGGGTGACGGGGGCGACCGAAGGCAAACCACAGGGCCGTACCGACGCAAAGGACGATCAGGGCTGCCAGAGCAAAGATGGCGGTCTTTGGGATGGTGAGGCGGCGAAGCTTTCCGAGACGAAAGACGATCTTGCCGGGGTGCTGGAACGCGGTGAGCACCGCGTCTGTGGATGGGTAGCGATCCGCAGGATCGTATTGCAGGCATCGTGTGATGACGTCGTCCCACACGGGGGGCAGCTCCGCACGCACGAGCGAGGCATGGGTAGGCGCTTTGCTGCGCCGTATGGCTGCTGCGAGCGGGGTGTGTGCGGCGAAGGGCTGAAGCCCGGTGGCCATCTCGTCGAGGATGAGGCCGAGGGCGTAGACGTCGGTGGCCGGGCCGACCTCGCGGCCCTCGAACTGTTCGGGCGCCATGTAGCTCGGCGTGCCGGCCACGAGAACGGGACCGGTGAGGGATGTCTGCGCGTCGGGTGCAGCATGTGCGGCCGCGCGGGCGAGACCGAAGTCCGTGACGACGACGCGCTCCGCTTCGCCCCCCGGCACCAGCATGACGTTGCGCGGCTTGAGGTCTCCGTGCACGATGCCGGCCTGGTGAATGCAGTCGATGCCCGTACAGAGCTGCTCGAAGAGGGCTTCTATGTCGCATGGCGGAAGGGGACTGCCCTCGGCGATGCGGTCGTGCAGTGTGACGCCTTCGAGAAGTTCCATGGTGAGGAAGGCCGTGCAGTGGATGTCGTGGTCTGGGCTTGTGAGATAGAGCTCGTGGATGCGGCAGACGTTAGGACCGCTGACTTTGCGGGCGAGCCGGACCTCGTCTTTGAAGCGAGCGAGCGCCGCGGCATTGGCTGCAATGGAGGGACGAATGGTTTTGAGCGCGATGCGGCCGCCCTCCATCTGCTCGTCCAGAGCCTCGTAGACGTCGCCCATGCCGCCCGAGCCGATGTGGCGCACGATGCGGAATCTGCCGGCCAGCAAGGTGCCTTCGGACAAGATCGCGGGGCGCAGCGAGAGCAGCAGCGGCATGCTGGCCAGCGGCGAGGCGAACGAGTGGTCCGAGCCTTCTTCCGCGGCCAACAGGTCCCCCAGTTCGGCGGCACACTCCGGGTCAGAGCCACAGGTTTGCTGGACGAAGTGGAGGCGCTCCGCCTCCGGCAGATCGAGGGCAGCGTTATAGAGGGGTTTCAGCCGCTGCCAGAGCTCCGGCGTCACGAGCGCTCCGCGAGCTCCGTGCGAAGCCAGGCGCGCGCCATGCTCCATTCGCGCTTGGCGGTGCGTTCGGAGATGCCAAGCACATGGGCGATCTCGTCGAACGTGAGACCGCCAAAGAAGTGCAGCTCTACGACACGGCCCTGGCGAGGATCAAAGGCGGCGAGCCGTTCCAGGGCCTGGTGAATGAACAGGATGTCCACGGTGCGATCGGCGGACGGAAGCAGAGCTTCATCGAGGGTGATCTGGTGCTGAATGCCTCCGCGCTTGCCGGCCTGCCGGGCGCGGGCGTGATCGACAAGGATGTGACGCATCTGCGCGGCGGTGGCGAGGAAGTGCGCGCGGCTTTGCCAGTGGGCGTTGGGGTGGTCAACCAAGTGCGCGTAGGCCTCGTGCACCAGGGCTGTGGGCTGCAGCGTGTGGTCGGCGCGTTCGCGTCGCATGTAGGCTGAAGCCAGACGACGCAGCTCGTTGTAGACATGCGGAATCAGGAGAGCCTCAGCCTCTCGATGGCCGGCGCTCAGCTGGGTAAGAAGCGCGGTGATGGAGGGCTCGGAGACGTGCGACGCTTTGGGTTCGGCAGTCATAGCGAACTCTCCGGTGTGGGGCGGATTATATCGCTCGGTGAGGGCCGGACCTACTGAAAAGTTCGGTGAAGCCGCGGGGATCTCGTGCGCCACGGCGCGTGCTGATAGGCTGGGGGAGTGGATTTGCCGCACACGGCCCGCGGAGGGATGTGTGAGTGGTTGAAACAGGCGGTCTTGAAAACCGCTTTGCCTTAACGGGCAACGGGGGTTCGAATCCCTCTCCCTCCGCCACTCTTTTGATTTGAACGACTTAGCGGCTTGGCTACACAAGCGGCTACAGTTTCGGGAGATTCTCGATCGAAACGGGTGCGTCTAAAGCTCTCGATCATTTGAAAGATGAGCGTACTCTGGGCATCATCATCCTGGATGCCAGGTAAAGCGTGTACCTTCGCCTCGAAGGACTTCAGTCTCTTGGCGAGCGTCTTTGCTAGCGCCTTATCCTCTTTACGCATTAGGGCATATCCTCAAAAAGCTGGGGAGTTGGGAGACTCTCGGACCGTTTCAAGGCAGTCTGTTCCTTCTTCTCCGCATACGTTGCGTACGCATCGGAATGCATACCTCGACGTAGCCCTTCGAGAGTTTCGACTGATGCTTTGTCTTTCGCAGCGCGAAAGACGGAGAGCAATGTCGCGAGGTCCTGCCAATAGGGTGAAAGACCGGCAGGCATCTCGGGCTGCTTTGCCAGTCTGGTGTCACGTTCGAAGGTGAGCAGCGTGTCAATCTGTGCGAACTGATCTCCTGTGGGCATGATTGGCATCGCGATGGAGTGCTGAAAACCTTCGGCAAGAAACTCCTGAGCGCACGGCTTATCAGAATCGTACAGATGTAGGCTACCGACCATGTGCTTGTAACGACCCGGTTCGACATTGAGAGCAGCCGCGACGATCTCCTGAATCATCGTGAAGGCAAAAATGTCGCCAGGAAGGCCCTTGTAAGCATCGTTAGAACGCATGTGTGCAATTAGCTCTAAGCGACGACGCCTCAGAAAGAATTGAAGCGTACACGTGCAGGGGACTTCTGCTAAATCAGATTGCAGATCCTGAGGTTGGTAAATTGGGATCACCGCACGTCTAGTGTCAGCTTTTTGTCTCAATAGCTCGATGATGAGCTTGAGCTGATTTGATCCTCCGGTATACAGTCGTGGGCCATAAGCCGCTCTGACGTGTTCAGCGCCTTCGTAGTCTGG
>CAXTGN010000319.1:4413-6187 GCA_964243455.1 uncultured Acidobacteriaceae bacterium | reverse complement strand
CGGCTATGGTGCCTCATTCGCCGGTGCGGCTGCGCTTCTCGGCATGCTGAACTCCTGCAGTCCTAATGTGACGGTGGTCAACATCGACAACGGCTTCGGCGCGGCCTACACAGCCACCCTGATCGCCCGCGCTTCGGCCAGGTAACGCGGGATCCAGCCTGCAGGACCCGCAAGGGAACCCAGCACCCTGCCGGGGCATCAAACATCGGTAAGGATGCCCAACATCCTGCTCTGGAGCTTCCTAAATGAACATCGTAACCAACACACGCAGAGCGCTGTTCGGTGCCGCTCTTTTCACCGCTCTTACCCTGGCTCCTGCCCTGCGCGCGCAGGATGTCCACACCGACTACGACCACAACGCGCAATTCGAGAACTACCACACGTTCTCATTCGCCAAGATTCAGACCGAGAACCCCCTGTACGAGCAGCGCCTGCGGGATGACATCACCGCCGACCTGCAGAAGCATGGCCTGCAGATGGTCCCCTCCGGTGGCGATCTGGCCATCACGGCCATCGGCGGCGTGCATGATCAGCAGCAATACAACACCTTCTACAGCGGCCTTGGGCCCGGGTTTGGCTACCGCGGTTGGGGTGGATGGGGAGGTGGTTGGGGCGGTGACGGCGTGACCACCACAAATGTCCAGCAGATCCCGGTAGGCACCTTGATGGTCGATCTTTACGACACGCAGACCCACAACCTCGTTTTTCGCGGCAGGGCACAGGCGGACATGCACAAGAAGGAAGAGAAAAACATCAGCCTCGTGCAGAAGACCGTCGACAAGATGTTCGATCATTTCCCGCCCAAGCACGCTTAGGTAAGCCAGCTCCGACAGGAAGGCCTGAGCGAAAGCTCAGGCCTTCTGCATTTCAGCTCCGAAACTCACTCCAGCGTATTGCCTCCATTCACCGCGATCTTTTGTCCCGTGACGAAGCTCCCATCGTCGCTGGCGAGAAACGCGACCACCTTCCCAACTTCTTCCGCCAGACCCATACGTCGCAGCGGAACGCCCTGCGCATAGGTCTGTTTGTCCGCATCCGTTGCTTCCAGCGACCGCTCCGTAGGGATCCACCCCGGCGCGATCAAATTAACAGTGATCCCATCGGGTCCAAGTTCTCGTGCCCAGGAACGCGTCTGGCCCAACTGCGCCGCCTTTGCCGCCACATAGTTCGCGAACCTGGGATTGCCCAACTCCACCACCTCACTGCCAATCTGGATCATCCGCCCAAACCGCCGCGCGCGCATACCCGGCAGGGCAGCCTGCAACAGCAGCAGGGGCGACTTCACGAAATACTCGAGCTGGTCCAGATAGGCCTGCCAGGTCTGTTCTTCCACGCTGAGCATCGGCTGGTGTCCCGTGGCGTTGGCCACAATCACTTCGAGCGGCCCGAACGCCGCCTCCACCTCCGCCACGAGCCGCTTCACCTCCGCCTCATCGCGCACATCGGCTCCGAACGCCTGCGCCTCGAATTCCCGTGCGCGCAAATCGGCACACAACGCTTGGGCACGAGTCGCGCTCGCAAAGTAGTTCACCGCAACCCGATGCCCAGCCTCCGCAAGTGCAGTGGCCATCGCCGCTCCAAGACCCCGGGAGGCGCCGGTGACCAAGACAGTTCTCTTCATCGGTTCAGCATAGTCGAGCCCTCGGCTGCTTGCGTGAGGCACCGGCCGATGCCCTCAAATCCGTTCACTGGGTGATGGTGTAGGCTTAGCCATCCTGCGGTGCGCCGCCGACGCACAATGTAGTTCGGAGCGATTATGCCAGTCAACCTCTCT
>CAXTGN010000319.1:0-4402 GCA_964243455.1 uncultured Acidobacteriaceae bacterium | reverse complement strand
CCTGCCGGAGTATGAACGCGCAGTCGTCTTCCGCCTCGGCCGCGTGCTTAAAGACGCGAAGGGACCCGGTCTAGTCCTGATCCTCTGGCCCATCGACCGCATCATCAAAGTGTCGCTGCGCGTCGTCACCTGGGAAGTTCCGCCGCAGGACATCATCACGCGTGACAACGTATCGCTCAAGGTCAACGCGGTCGTCTACTTCCGCGTCGTGAACGCAACCCAGGCCGTGCTCGAAGTCGAGAACTTCCGCTTTGCCGTCGAGCAGGCCGCTCAAACCGCGCTGCGCTCCGTTCTCGGCGAAGTCGAACTCGACGACCTGCTCTCCCAGCGCGAGATCCTTAACGACAAACTTCAGGTCATCCTTGATGATCACACCGAACCCTGGGGCGTGAAGGTCACCCGCGTCAACGTGAAGCAGCTCGACCTCCCGCAGGAGATGCAGCGCGCCATCGCCGCCCAGGCCGAAGCCGAACGTGAGCGCCGCGCCAAGGTCATCGCCGCCGAAGGCGAGTTCCAGGCGTCCGCCAAGCTCGCCGAAGCGGCGGAAGTCATGAGCCGCCAACCTATCGCCATCACCCTGCGCTACCTGCAGACACTGATCGAGATCGGCGTGGAAAAGAACACAACGGTCGTATTCCCGTTGCCGCTCGATCTGCTCAGCGCCATGGGCGTGAACTTTGGCGCTAGCGTCCCGAAACCCCTACCGGACCGCAATACACCTTAGCCATTTGAGATGAGTGTGCGTACGTTCTGTGGGACCACGCGCACCAAAGCCACGTCCATTCTCTGTCGGCGTCGGACAGCAAACGCGTCAGGTTCGCCTTGTCGGCGAGTATGTTGATCGCACCCGGTGCGAACCGGTATCGCGACACCCGAACCTCGTCCGAGCGTCGCTTTCCCTTCTCTCTTCCAAATCGACCCGATGCAGGCACAAGCCATGCTTCGGCGTCCACTACCAGCCATTGTTTACGGAGAGTGTCATGGCTACATCCACCGCTACCTCTACGCCCTCGCCTATCGCAGCAATCTCGACACGAATCGGATTCGGCAACTAGTTCGATCTGCATGATCCGGAAAACAAAACGCGCATCACCTACCGGCTCCAAAAGGGTGGGCCGCTCATCGTGGGAGTTCCCGCGAACGGTCCGGTACTGGAGTACACCGGCGTGGAGGGCTCACGATCCTTTGAGGGAGCCCAGATCCTGCAGCAAACCACGGCCCTAGGAACGCTGCTCACGGTCACGCTGAACGTCGTTCCCGATCTGCGTACGCTCACGTTCTCCATGCTCATGCCGCAAGTCACAAAGGCGAGCGGAACCGGCGGACCAGGCTCGTCGCAGAGCTCCGAGACAATCGCCATCAAAGCCGAGCACTATACTTCACTCACGGGAGCACTATCTCCCGGGGGCAATCCAACCTACGCCACCACGAAGCTGCTTGGGATAGCAAGATCCGTTGAAGTCGCCGGCTAACTTCAGGATTGAGACTTGATCCACAACCCAGATCGACGTAACCCACGGCTAAAGCAAAGGGCGGACCCTCTCGAGCCCGCCCCCTTGTTCCGCGCCTGAGCGCGTCCGCTGCATGCAATGCCTACTCGGCAGCCATCTCTTCCTGTTCGCCTTCCATGCGCATCGCCTCGAGCTCGCGCTCTTCGGCTTCGTGTGCTTCCATGACCTCGGCCTGGATCTGGGCTGCCGCCTCTTCGAGCTCTGGGGAGAGCGCGACGGTGCGGTAGTACTCCATACCCGTGCCGGCAGGGATCAGGCGGCCCACAATGACGTTCTCCTTGAGGCCGCGCAGGCCATCGATTGCGCCGTTGATGGACGCTTCGGTGAGCACACGGGTGGTCTCCTGGAAGCTTGCCGCCGAGATGAAGCTATCGGTGGAAAGCGACGCCTTGGTGATGCCGAGCAACAGGGGACGACCAATCGAAGGCCGGCCGCCATCCTTCAGCACACGGTCATTCTCGGCGTTGAACCGGAAACGATCGATCTGCTGCTCAAGCAGGAAGTTGGTGTCGCCGACGTCGTCGATCTTCACCCAGCGCATCATCTGCCGAACGATCGTCTCGATGTGCTTATCCGAGATGCCTACGCCCTGCAGGCGGTAGACCTCCTGGATCTGCTCCACAAGATAGATCTGCAGTTGACGTTCACCGAGGACGTCGAGGATGTCATGCGGGTTACGCGGTCCGTCGATCAAGGCGTCACCGGCACGAAGACGCTCGCCCTCTTGCACGTTGATGTAGACACCGCGCGGTACCGAGTACTCTTCCTCGTTCCCGTTATCCGCCGTGACGTACACCTTGCGCTGACCCTTGCTGACGTCACCGAAGCGAACCACACCGTCGATCCGCGAGATAATCGCAGGATCGCGGGGCTTACGCGCTTCGAACAACTCAACAACGCGCGGCAGACCACCTGTGATGTCCTTGGTACGCGAGGATTCACGCGGGATTTTGGCGAGCACATCACCAGGCGAAACCTCATCGCCATCCTGCACCATGAGGTAGGCGCGTGAAGGCATGATGTAGCGCTTCTGGCCACTGCCGGCCTTGATCAGGATGGTCGGCTGACGCTTCTCATCCGGCGACTCGGCAACGACGAGACGGCTCAGGCCCGTGACCTCGTCGATCTCCTCGTTGACCGTGAGACCTTCCTGCAGGTCCTTGAAGCTGACCGTGCCGGCGATCTCCGTGAGGATCGAGAAGGTGTACGGATCCCATTCACCCAGGATGTCGCCCTGCTTCACATCCGCGCCGTCTTCAACCCGGAGTTTCGCGCCGTACACGATGGCGTAACGCTCCTTCTCGCGACCCTTCTCGTCAAGAATGGCGATGGATCCGGAGCGATTGAAGGCCACCAGACCACCTTCCCTGGCGCGCACGGTCACGAGATTGATGAAATGCACCTTGCCCGTGTTCTTTGCTTCCACCTTGGAAGCGTCATGCACACGGCTTGCGGTACCGCCGACGTGGAACGTACGCATGGTCAACTGCGTGCCGGGTTCGCCGATGGACTGCGCCGCAATCACACCGACGGCTTCGCCCATCTCCACCATCTTGCCGGAGCCGAGGTTACGGCCATAGCAGAGGATGCAGCAACCACGCTTGCTCTCACAGGTCAACACCGAGCGAATCTTCACACGCTCGATACCCGCAGCCTGCACAGCACCCGCGAGGTCTTCGTCGATCTCCTGGTTGATGTCCACGATCGTACGGCCATCGATGTCTTTGAGGCGCTCGAGCGAAACACGGCCGATGATACGGTCGCGCAACGGCTCAATGGTCTCACCGGCTTCAATGATCGGCATCACGTAGATACCTTCCGACGTACCGCAATCGTGCTCGGAAATGATCACGTCCTGCGCCACGTCGACCAGACGGCGGGTCAGGTAACCCGAGTCAGCGGTCTTCAGCGCCGTATCAGCCAGACCCTTACGTGCACCGTGCGTCGAGATGAAGTACTCGAGCACCGTGAGACCCTCGCGGAAGTTGGCCTTGATCGGCGATTCGATAATCTCACCGCTCGGCTTGGCCATAAGACCACGCATACCGCTGAGCTGACGAATCTGCTGCTTGGAACCACGCGCACCGGAATCGGCCATGATGTAAATCGGGTTCATGGCCCCCTCCTTATCCGCGCGCTTCATGTTGTTGAACATCTCGTCAGCCACACGATCGGTGACACCCGACCACAGCTGGGTAACCTTGTTCGAGCGCTCGAGATTGGTGATCGAGCCGTCAAGGTACTGCTGCTGCATGGTGACTACCTGCTTTTCGGCGTCACGCACCACGGTGTACTTCGACTCCGGAATTACCATGTCATCCAGGCCGACGGACAGACCGGACTTGGTGGCGTACTGGAAGCCAAGCTCCTTAATGCGATCGAGCGCCTTCACCGTGACCTCAAGGCCAAGGTTCAGGTAGCAGAAGTTCACCAGCTGGCCGATGCCCTTCTTCTTGAGCAGGCCATTGATGAACGGGATGCCCTCGGGCAATGCGTCATTCAGGATGGCGCGGCCGACCGTGGTGTTAATGAACTGCTTGTGGAACTCCACCGGCTCGGTGTGCAGGATGTCCTGATCATCGTAGGCAGTCGTCATGTCGAGCACGGGGCCGGTGTAGCGCAGCCGGATCGGGCTGAGCGTCTCCACCTGGTTCGCATCGAGAGCCATAAGGACCTCTTCGATGTTCGCGAACACACGACCCTCACCCTTTGCGTTCGGCTTGCTCTTGGTCAGGTAGTACAGCCCCAGAACCAGATCCTGCGTTGGCACCGTGATCGGCTGACCAGAGGCCGGCGACAGAATGTTGTGCGAAGCCAGCATCAGCACCGACGCTTCAATCTGCGCCTCAGGGCTCAGCGGACTGTGCACAGCCATCTGATCGCCGTCAAAG
>CAXTGN010000318.1:3679-6194 GCA_964243455.1 uncultured Acidobacteriaceae bacterium | reverse complement strand
CTCCTCCTTGTAAGCGGTTCAAATATGAGCGGGAAAAGCACTCTGCTGCGTTCTGTGGGCATCAATGCCGTGCTTGCCTTCGCGGGAGCACCCGTCCGTGCACACGCGCTCTCGCTCTCTCCACTGACCGTGGCTGCCAGCGTCCAGGTCAGTGACTCGCTGCAGGCTGGCAGATCTCGCTTCTATGCAGAGATCCTGCGTTTACGAGCCATCGCCGAAGCGGCCCGCACGCAAGGAACCGTCCTGTTCCTGATCGATGAGGTGCTTGCCGGTACCAACTCCAGCGATCGACTGGCCGGGGCCCGCGGCCTTGTCAACGACCTGCTGCGTCACCGTGCCGTTGGCCTGCTCAGCACCCATGACCTCGCTCTCACGGCAGTGACCTCTGACAGCCGGCAAGCCGTTCGCAACGTCCATTTCGAAGATGACGTGGTGGACGGGCAGCTCCACTTCGCCTACAAGCTGCAGGACGGTGTGGTGACACGCAGCAACGGGCTCGCCCTCATGCGCCTGATTGGCCTGGATGTGTAGTCGCCGCATGGAGCAAGAAAATGCCGCCGGCACCCCGGCGGCATTTCTTGTTGAAGGGCGCGTTACGAAATGTAGACGTTCCCGTTAAATCCATTCGGGAAGAATCCGCCGCCCGTCGAGCCCGTCAATCCCGGCGTCGCGTACACAATTTGCAGCACCTGAGAGATCGTGCGAACAGGGTTCAGGCCGGTGGTTGGACTGGTTTCGAAGATGGCCGATGCCGTTGGAGGAATGTCCAGCGAATCGGATGCAGGCGAAGTTACCGCCGTGCCGCTCGGGAAGAAGATGCAGGCCTGACGCAACGCGCCCGAGTGCTGCGCCTCAACGTCCAGGATCTGCGCGGCGTACGTCAACGCCGTCGCGTTTGAGGTGAGGTACTGCGCTCCCCCCGCGTAGGCGCTGACACCAACACCTTCGATGGTGCGGGCCAGGGCGACAAACGTCGCGTCGCTCGTCGGTGCACCAAGCGCAGCCAGGTTGATGTTCGGCATGGATACCGGCGTTCCCCCGACCTGAGCGATAGTAGCCCGCAGAAGCTCTACGTGCTGAACCTCCTCCATCATCAAGTTCGCTGCAATGTTGGCAATCGCGCTGTACTGGAATGTGATCTTCGCGCCGCCACTGGCAGTGCCTGGGCTGGATCCCATATCGGCGCTGGAAAGCCCTGAACCCGTCACGATGTACGAGTAGAAGCTTGCCTCAAAGTACTCGAGGTTCAGTGCAAAGTTGAGGATATCCAACACCGAGGGCGTTGTGGTCGGGCTCGCGACGGGTGGCTGGTTGAAACCGGCATTGCTGCATCCTGCAACGCCCAGCATGCCTGCCGACCCGGCAGCCATGCCCAGGCTGCTGATTAAACGGCGGCGATTCACCCATGTGGCAGTGCGCTCGCGAAGAATCGCGGCACCCTGTTGCGCGAGTTGCTCCTCAGAGAACCCGCCTTCTACTGCAAGCGTCGTTTCCAAATTGTTCGACACAGTTCAATCTCCTAATACTTTGGTCCTGGTGTTGACGAGCCGATGAGCTCGCGACTGCCTTCTCTGCGCCTTTAGGACTGGATGGTTCCGTTCACGCCGTTCGGGAAGAAGCCACCCGGGACTGGTTTCGGAGGTGTGGTCGTGGCGGCCGTTGTCTGCCCATAAACCACTGCAAGGTCTTGTGTGGTCGTTCGCGCAGGCGCTAGACCTGCGGGGCTGTTCGTTGCGTTGCCTGTGACAAACACCGTGAAGTACTGGGTCGGGTTCGGTGGCTGATCGTAGGCGTCCAGGTAAGAGGTGGAGCTTGTGCTGAACGAAGCTGAAACACCCTGCGTGATGCACTGGTAGTTCACTGCGCCTAGATGCTGCCCTTCCGCGCCGAGAATCTGAGCCGCGACCGTGAGAACCGCCGTATTGCTGACCAGGAACTGCGCCGCGCCCGCGTAGGCGCTGTTGCCCAGGGCCGTGAACTGACGGGTCGTTGCCAGCAACTGAGCCTGTGTCGTCACAGCACCCTTTGCCGCATAGTTCAAACTGGGCATGCTGATGGGGGTTGCGCCGAGGCTCGTAATCGCCGTGCGCAGATCATTAATGTGGTTCAGTTCGTCGGACGCCAGCGCCTGGAAGAGTGCCATCGTGGTCGCATCCAGAGTCAGCTGGCCGGGTGATCCCGCAATGGTCCCTGGGGTGGGGCCCTGCAATGTCGCGGGGACCGGATTCCCCGTGGTCACAAGGGAGTACAGGTTCGCTTCGAGGTACTCCAGATTCAACGCAAAGTTGAGTACATCGGAGACCGCAGGCGTTGCAGCGGTCTGGGCCGACAGCCTAGGTGCACAGATAAATCCAGCCGAAACAGCAAGGGCCGTTGCTCCGGAAAGCCCGCCCAGAAACTTGCGCCGGCTCAGCCGTTCTACAGCCCGATCGAAAGCAAGAATGCCGCGGTCTGTTTCCAACTGCTCCGCGGTGATCTTTTCACTCGGGGCCAGTGGAGATGAATACTTCACTTG
>CAXTGN010000318.1:0-3669 GCA_964243455.1 uncultured Acidobacteriaceae bacterium | reverse complement strand
ACTACAAGAAACAGGGTTTGTACGCCGGGGTATGGGTCAAGAGGCTATCGGCGCCGCCTCAAGAGGCCGGGCATACTTGGGTACGCCTCAGACCGGAACTTCGGATTACCAGACCGTTCACGCACGCAGTCGGCACAACCTTACTGCAATAAACCCTTGTGATGCAGCGCGCACTTGGACGGGATGCTCCCTTTCGGGTGACCCGATCGGTGTAGAGCCCTTCAATGCATGGGAGCGAACATTGTGAACGAAATTCCGTGCGCACCAACACCGAGCCACACCCGCTTCGCCGCTTCAGGCCTGGAAGCCTTCCGTCGTACTAGCGGCAGAGGTGGTCCAACATTGCCTCCGGCTCCTCGTTGTCCGGGATCGCCACTTTGCGTTCCGTGGCGACCATCTCATTGAAGGTTGCGCCCCCTGGCGTCGGTACCTTCGGATCCTGCTGGTAGGACGGGTCCGCCATGGCCTGCTCCAGCGTCGTAAAAGCAAAACCACGCTCCCTGTAGAGCGCGATCAACTCCGGCAACATATGTGCATCGAAGGCTCCAACGTGCATCAGCAAAACGTACGGAACATCGTGACCATAGAGCTCCTGAGCGAGCTTCCGAAAGACGCGAATGTATTGATCCGCGATGGCAAGGTAGCTGTCATGCAGCGTTCGGATCGCCTCCTGATCCCCCTTCGCCGAGCATCGCGCGTACGGCTCGTTCCAGAGATAGTCCTGGAAGTCGATGGAGACCTCCGCGATCTTGTAATGGTGCGCCTGAAGCCAGTTGCGCACATCCTCGCGCTTCTCGAGGGTGTCGCCTTCTTCCAGAAAGGGGTACCGGAACCAGCGCCAGTCTCCATGAGGTTCCAATTGCTTCAGCAGCGGCTCGTTCTTGGCAATGTCGCGTTCATTCCGTGCCGCGCTGACTTTGTCGAGCTCGGGATGGGACCATGTGTGGTTGCCGAGCGGTTCGCCGGCTGCCCGCCAGGCCTTGAGAATGTGGATCTGATACGGGTACCGCGCCACCCGAAAGCCATTCACAAACCCGTACACCGGCGGCAGATTTTCCTTTTTCAAGGTGGAAAGAATGCTCTGAACGACAGCGGGCCGGGCCATACCGGGCGGCAGGGGGCCATGGGCCGGCAGATCGTCAAAGGTGAAAGCGACCTGGGGCTGTGACGACATCGAAGGCGCTGCCTTGTTGTCGGCCGTCTCCGCCGTTATGGACAGAGCGGCACTGCAAGCCAGGGCACTCAGAGTCGTGCGCAGGCTCAGTCTCCTGGGAAGAAACATGCTCCGAGTCTACTTCGCAGCACAATGACGGCGGACGCTCTCAGGCATCCGCACCGTGCCGCGCCCTCCACAACGCGCCCTGCACCGGATCCACAATGCCCTCCAGTCCGCGAAGTGCCGGGAACTCCTGGTGAACCTCATGCATAAGAGCCTCCCGTACCGCTGCTACATTTTCCATCACGGAGCCCGCGAAGGCGATGCTCGGCCAGGCTCGGTTCGGCTCGTCCGAGTTCGCCTCGCGCCCCTCTGCCATGATGCGCCGCAGCACAAGCCGTACCAGGTACCCCAGTTCTTGTCCTTCTCGCTGCAGCACCTGCTGGGCGACCGGGTCCCCGTTGAGAGCGCAGGCATGCACCACCTTTGAAAGCCTGGAGAAGTCGGGCGGGGGGACATTGTTGGCGAACGCAATCAGATCGTGTTCGGAGTCGAGATTCCAAAGTCGCATTGCCTCTGTGAGCAGCGATGTAACACGGCCCTCATCCTTGGCCAGAAATCCAGCCCGCAGGCCGCCGAGGCCGATCCGGTTTGCCGATCCCTGATCCGCCATCAGAGGGCCCCAGCCCCCTGCACCCAGCAAACGCCCATCCGCGTGCCGACCGGCCACGTTGGATCCGGTACCCGCAAGCACAAGCACGCCAGGACGCCCTCGAAATGCCGCATCCAGCGCAATCTCCACATCGCCCACAACCGTGAGCTCTCCGGAGACCCGCTCCGGCAGTGCCGCCAGCAACCAGTCCACCACCAACGGCACTGTCTCGCCGGCCGTTCCAACGCATGTACGCTGAACTTCAGTGAGTTGCCTGTGTGCTTTCGCTTGAAGCTCGCCCAGGGCGGCGTCCAGGTTCGCTGCGGCCGTTCCGGCGTCCACCCGCATGCGCTTGATGCAACCCCCGCGAACGCGAGCCAGTTCCCGGTCATCGTCGGCGAGGAGATAGTCAGTTTTGGTGCCGCCGGCGTCGATGGCTAGATACACGGTGTCCTCTTTGTGGATTGTTTGTTTCGAACCGATTCACTCATTTCGTTGGCTCTTATGGCTGGTTTAGTTCAATATTGAAAAGATCAGACTGACGTTGCCCTTATCCGGATGGTGAAAGAAGGTCCCATGAAACGCGTTTTAAGGTCACTTTTGCACGTTCTGACATCACTTCTGCTGCTATCTGCGATTCCGTATGCAAAAAGCCAGTTCTTAACAGCAAAAAGAGACCATCCGCAGGTGCTCTTCTGGATGGGCAACGGGCTGGCCTCCGTGAACTCCTTCACCGAGCATAAGGGCAAGATCGGCATCATCTCACCGACCTGGTACCAGATCGACGGCGATGGCCTGGTCACCGGCGAGCCGCAGCCCGCCGTGCTGAAAGCTGCCCATGAGGCTCACGTAACGTTACTGCCGCTGTTCGCCCTGTTCAACGCCGAGAAGGCGCACCACCTTGTGGGCGATCTCCATGCGCAGAATGAGATGAATCAGGCACTCATCCGCGAGTGCAAGGAGAACGGCTACGCGGGCATTAACTACGACGTGGAAGACATCATGTGGACCGACCGCGATGCCCTTTCCGCCATGGTGAAGCGCACGGCCGACGCCTTGCACAAAGAAGGTCTGTTGGTGACCATCGACGTGGTCCCGGGAGCGCCGGGCCATGCGGGCGAGACGGAGTTTGGGCGCTGGATCTTTGAAGAGTGGCGCGGTGGCTACGATCTCAAGGCGCTCGGGGAAGCCGTCGACCTCATCTGCCTGATGACCTACGACCAGAGCACGCACTGGACGACGCCGGGGCCCGTAGGAGGCTGGATCTGGACCAAGAAGAATCACGCCTACGCCCTCAAGGTCGTACCACCTGAAAAGCTCTCGGTCGGCATCGCCGCCTATGGCTACCGCTGGTACACCGGCGACCCGGGGCTGAACAAAAAGGAAAAGACGCCCAACATCACCTCCGATTACATTTCCACGGCCACGGCCCATTCGCTGCGCGACACCTATGGAGCCAAAGAAGAGTGGGACGAGGCCGACCACACACCCTGGTTCTTCTTCTACCGCGACGACATGCGCGAATGGGTCTTCTACACCGACCGGCGCGCCTTTATGGATCGCTACGGCCTCGCGCGCGGCAGCGGGCTTGAAGGCGTGTGTTCCTGGGTGTTGGGCGAGGAAGACTCGGCAATCTGGGCGGCTCTGCCGGACGCACGCTGACCAAAGTGACCATTTCGTGCAAACAAGGGGCTGCCCGTAAGTATTTCTGGTAATGAACGACCTAGAGTGACTCAATTGACGACGAAGAATGTGCGATTCGCGCATTTTCTTCTGGACGGCGCTTTCGGCATGGCTTAAGGTGAGGGCACCGGGCTGGAAGAAGGAGCTTGTTCCCCATGTGCTTTTCTACGCGTCGGGT
>CAXTGN010000317.1:0-6198 GCA_964243455.1 uncultured Acidobacteriaceae bacterium | reverse complement strand
TCCTGCAGGACGAAGAGACTGATGGCCCAGCACCTGATTACGGTGTCAGTTCGCTGCGATGTTTCTCGACGAATTCGTCAAGAGTCATAGGAGGCTTGCCGCCAATCCGCTCGACAAGATCGTTGGTTCCGGCAAAAGCGCCCTCCTGGTAATCGATAGCGATCTCAGAGAGGTGCTGCCAAAAGAAGTCGCCGAACTCCTTGCCATTCTCCTTTGCAAGCTGCTTCAGGGTAGGAACATCGACCTGCTGATAGCGAACGGGTATGCCGAGCAGGCGACCGATTTCATCCGCCATCTCCGGAAACGTCATCTCCCGTGCGCCGAACAGGGGATACGTCTTGCCCAGGTGCGCCTTCGGTTCGATGAGGACGTTTGCGATGACACGAGCCTGGTCCTCCGCTGCGATCGGCGCATGACGCCCCGTTCCGAAGGGGAGCGGAAGAACGCCAGCCTTGATAAGGCCGGCCCAATATAGCACCCATTCGGCAAAGAAGGTGGGCCGCAGATGAACAACTGGCACAGCCGACCAGTCGAAGACCCGTTCAGCGATCCAGTGGTCCTGGGCCGCGTGACTCTTTGCTACCCGGCGTGCAGTCGCCTGAGACATATTTACGACGGCCTCGACGCCGGCTTCCTTCGCGGCCTGAGCGAAGTAAGCTGTCCCCTGTAGGATCCCTGGCTCGATCGGAAATACGAAATAAGCGCTGCGAACTCCTTCGAGAGCACCACCGACAGACTCGAAATCCAGAAGTTCGCCAAGCACGATCTCCGCGCCGGCCTGGGCAAGAGCTAGAACGGTCATCCTTCGCATGGACAAGAGCTCGCACCGCCTGACCCCGCTCCAATAACAACTTCACGGTCTCTCTTCCCGTTGCGCCTGTCGCTCCCGTTACAAGAATCTTCGTTTCACTCATCCCTTCTCCTTTGTCAGCCGCTAGGCTGATGACGCGACTACTTCAGCCTGTGCGTGGTTAGAATGCAACCGTACGCTAAAGGTGCAACGTATTCCGTATATAGGGACAAGAATGCGCAAATCTCGGATTGAGACCGCTGGGACAAGGGAGAGAATCGTATCGGCAGCGGCACGCCTCTTTCTCGACAGAGGTTTGGAAACCGTCGGAACACGTGACGTCATGAAGGCCGCGGATCTGACGGGCGGTGGCTTTTACCGTCACTTCTCCTCTAAAGACCAACTCATTACTGAAGCGATTCGTGCCGCCTTCGATCGCTTATTAGGGATGCTCGAGAAGGAAGTCGCAGGCAAAACCGGTTTTGAGGCACTTGAGCGAATCGCTACACTCTACCTCGAGCAATCCAAGACTCATCGTGACACCGCAGCGCCGTATCTCTGTCCTCTCGCACAGTTGGGCTCCGAGCTGAGACATTCGGCGCCTGCTGTTCGGATTGCCGCCTTTGAGGGGCATGAGAGGCTGGCATCTCTGATTGCGCGTTGCCTGGCTGACCTTCCCTTGGGGAAGCGGCCGCAAAGGCCAACGCCATAGTCAGCATCCTGGTAGGTGCAGTGACTTCAGCCGGTCTCGCGCCCGACCGAAAGGCCGCCTCTCGCGTCTTGAGGCAGGCGAAAATCTCCATTTTGGAGTCATCCGCAGCGGGAAGAAGGTGACCTTAATCCGAGCGTAACCTCTGGCGATGCAACTGAGGCGTGCGGCCCAGGCCAAGCTTCGTTCGACCATCCATTTTCGCGACTTGATCGCCGACCGGTGAGAAAAAGCAACAAGCCCCATACCTCGCCGACGTGACGCAGCGGCGTGAAGCTGAACGGCTCGATCATTGCGCTCGCAAGTCCCCACCCGTTGCTCGCATCGCGCGTATGTCCTGTCCATCGTCGGTAGACGAACACCGTCCAGAGCCGGAAGGCAACGTCAATGCCGATCTTGCTGCTGATAAGCACGCTGGCGACTTTCAGCGTGCCCACCCGCCCCTGGAACGCAAACGCGCAGAACAGGGCGATTGCGGAAAGACCGTACAGCGGCTGCATCGTATCGAAGGCCTTGATCGGCAACATCCACAATCCCAGCGGTCCGAAGCGAGGGTCTCCGACCATCCCGCGATAGCGATGCTGAGTTTGCAGAAAGCCACCAAACCAGCGGCTGCGCTGGCGAAGAAACGCTCTCAGTGTGCTCGGGGCGTCGGTGCGGACCTGCACCTCGCCCAAGATTCGTGTCGTCCAACTGCGACCGTGTAAAGCACTGTGCCGCACTAACCTATGGATCAGTTCGTAGTCTTCAGTTAAGCAACCGGAATCGAAGCCGCCGATTTCAAGTACAGCAGCTCGGCGTATGCCGGCGATGGCACCGGAGATCAATAACAAGCTGTTCCACCGCATCGCAAGGTAAGAGAAGAGAGCCGTGCGCATGTACTCGTAGCTTTGGAACGCCTGCATCGCGCGGCCGATTGGCGTACGAGCGCAGATCGGCATCAGCAACCCCGTCGTTGCTACCAGGTGCGCCTCTGCGGCGAAGGCGTTCCGGACCGCCGTGATCGCGCCGTCCCTGGGCACCGTGTCTGCATCGACGATCAGGACGACCTCTTCGTCGAGCAACGTCAACGCGGCGTTCAACGCACGCGTCTTTCCACCCTGATGAAGGCGGACTGTGTGCACGATTGGGTGATCGGTCGAGACCATCCCCGGTGCGCGCTGAATCAAGCCGAAATGGTCGGCCAGAACCTGCGGTGTATTGTCGCTCGAGCCATCGTCAATGATCAGGATGCGGTCGGGCAAATCGGATCGATTGAGCAAAGCCGCAATTGTGGTCGAAAGCACGCGCGCTTCGTTCCGGGCGGCAATGACGACCGCAAGCGTGATGTCTTGACCGCGAGGACAGGCCGGAGGATCCGGCCGGAGCAGGGGCAAGGTGAAGACAATAGTGAGAAAGATGAGAAGAACGTCGTAACTGATGTATAGCAGCCCAGCCGACCAGGCGAGCGCCCCAGAGTAGAGGAAAGGTGCCATCAAGACGAGCAGCCAGAGCGCGACCGGCGCGACGCGAATAATGCGCTCGGGGAGCGCCGCTTGCGGTTCGAATGGCGATTCGTCAGCGGGGAGTGTTCCGGGCTTCCGTCTCAAGGGCCACTTAGGCAAGAACGAGCGGTTCACAACGGTTCCGGCAAGCGTCGGCTATCTCTGCGGGTGATTGGCAAAAGACGAGTACTGGCGCGGTACTCTTGGCGAGTGTTGGTCGAAATGGTGAGCGATTCTTGGCTAGCGCGCTGAAGGACACCATGCCAGACTCCGCACTGTGGTCATCTTCGGCGAGTGGCAGCCGGTGGCCCATCTTGTCGCGCTTCGTGGTCAGATAAGCGGCGTTGTAGGGATTGGACGGCAGGACGAGCGGAATATCAGCGCGTACACGCACACCGTAGCGCCTCAGAGCCGCCCCCTTCTGCGGATTGTTCGTCAACAATCGTATGTCGGAAAATCCAAGCGTTTGGATCATCTCGGCGTCGTCGCGGTAGTCGCGAGCGTACTCCCTGAATCCGAGCATGGAGTTGGCCTCTACAGTGTCGAGGCCCTGGTCCTGCAACTCATAGGCGGCAACCTTGTTCCCCAAGCCTATGCCGCGTCCTTCATGGCCTCGGATGTAAAGGACAGCGTCGCTGCGGCTCTCTCCGACAAGCCGCATGGCCGCGCGGAGCTGGTCGCCGCAGTCGCAACGAAGCGATCCAAGCGCGTCACCGGTTAAGCACTCTGAATGAACTCGTATAAGGGCTCCGGGCTCAGCATCACCTTTGACGAGCGCCAGGTGCTCAATCCGTCCTCGCGATTACGAAACGCCCGCATCATCAATCCTTCCGCCGCGTAGACGGAGGGGAACTGTGCATGCGCGACCTCCTCGATCGTGGAGCCCGTTGGGCTGAACGCGGCGACTTGAGTCAAGAAACCTCCATAAAGTTCACTTCAACAGGCGACTGGAAGTGGTTATATCGTAGCGCTTCCTGAATAACGATCCTTGCGGAGCTCGTGTTTTCTAAACAGCAGAAGCATGTGACGGAACGGTTTTGATGTTGGATTGGGAACTGTATTGCTACCAGATCTCGTTGACCCAGTGGCAGCAATGGATGTTATGCACCGCGAGTCGTCATGGTGGAACAGGACGCGTAACCCGGCTCCGAGAAAGATCTCTGCGACTGCGGCGCCCGGACTTGCCGCCCAGGTGGCGTGCGGTGCTAAATAAGAACTCGCAATGGGCGTACTACACCCGTTCACCGGAGCATTATGTACAAGCGACGTGCCCGGCACCTGTGCTGCAGTCACCCTGGCCACCAAAGAAACAACCGCGATGGCGGAGTAAACCATAGTGTGCGCGACAGCGACTTGAGTCTGGTTCCCCCATTCCCGTGGCGCGCGAATCGAGCCTTCGTGAAGCAGATGCATACGACCTCAAGCTATCTTTGCCCTCGGGCGTGCTTGGCCTGGGCTCCCTGTTGCATTTGGAATCACTTGTTAGCGAAGCATTGCTCTGCCAAATCTCGTAAGGCCGTCGTTTCCCTCGGTCGAACAGTCTGCTGGATTGCATACGGGAGGACGGCCTTCAGGAGCGTTTCTACTGGCCGATCGGTCCCCACCTATGCAGCAGAGGCTACCTGGACGGGACGGGATCGTAAGAGACCCGAGAACACTGGCCAAATGCCTGCGGCGGTGAGTATCCAGAGGAGAGTCACGAAGAACGCAAGCGGAAGGCCACTTGGCAGCATGAAGGCGTGATAAAGGATGATGTTGAAAATGATCGGAGCCAGGATCACCAGAGCCAGCGGCACGAAGCGATTGATCAGCAGAAGGACGCCTGAGACGATCTGCAAGATCACGATGACAGCGATCATGTGCGAAGTGACGAGCGCGCCCATGAACTGCGCGGCCGTCCCGGTCGGTGGCGGCATCTTGTAAAACTGCAGGAAGCCGTTCAGGCCGAAGACGGTGAAGATAAATCCAAGAAGGTAGCGGCTGATGAGCGATGTTTTTTTCATGGTGACGTTCCTCTCGACGAGCAGATTGAAGCGGGCAGCCGTAGGCTGCCCGCACATTGGGTTACCGGCTTGCGAATGCAGCAAGCTGATCTGAGAACTGGGCAAGGTATTGATCACGGTCTTCCATGCCACGGTCAACCTTGTAGGTCCCACCAGCCTGGAGAAAGACCACATCCGTGACGCCAATGAAGCCGAGAATCGCGCGAAGGTAAGGCGTCTCCGCGTTGTAGCCCTCGGCCGGCGAACCGGCGCTGTAGTCACCCGCGCTGGAAAGAATGACCGTCGCCCGCTTCCCCTGCACAAGCCCGGTGTAGCTGCCATCTGCGTTCGCGTTGAAGGTTTGGCCGGCTCGAACCACATGGTCGATAAACGCCTTGAGCTTGGCGGGCACGGCGAAGTTGTACATCGGGGTTGTGATCAGCCACTCGTCCGCGCTCTTCAACTCCGCAATCAAGTCGTTGCCGATGGAGATGGCTTCCTTCTGTTCTTCGTTGTGACTGGAGGGGTCACTGTACGCGGCCATAATCCAGGGCAACTCCACATAGGGAAGGTGGGTCTTGGCAAGATCGCGCTCGATGATGGTGCCGCCCTCGTGCGTTTGGAGCCAATGGTCTGCGAACTGGGCACCCAGGGCGCGAGAGATGGAATAGCCGTTTCTGGGGCTTACGTCGATCTTCAGGAGGGAAGGCATAGGTGTTTTCCTCTTTGGGTTGGTTGTTACGTTGGGTTCGTGCCGTCCACGCAGGCGCGTCAGTAGAGAAGAAAGGAGTCCGGTCATCTTCGCCTCCATGCAACACTGATTGCTTCCGGCCCGGCCAGGCCGTGCAGATGGTTTTCAATCACTTTTTCGATCTCTTGCTGATCCGCGTCCTGGGCCACTTCAAGCTGGATCAGGAGCGAGGAGGATGTTGCAACGATCTTGCAGATGGTCTGGGGCAGCAGAATACGGCCCCAAACTCCATCCCTCTCCACGGTGAAGTGGTGTGCCCAGTGATCACAGAGACGGCGTAGGTACGAGTCCCCTTGGTGGGTTGCCACAATGGCCTCAGAGTGCTTCATGGCGGCTCCAGAAGACTATTTAGGCGCCCCGGGGCGTACGAGCTCGGCATCGAGTTCTATGGTGATCGCATCGCTCACTACAGCGCCTCCGTTGTCCAGGGTCTGATTCCAGACGATGCCATACTCCTTGCGGTTCAGCGTGCCGCTCGCATG